>QILY01000202.1 GCA_003232155.1 Maribacter sp. | reverse complement strand
AAAAAAGTAGCATAAAACAGCTAACTTTACAAAATAGTAAGAAGCTTGTTATTAGATGATTATGGTTTTAGTTAGATGGAATTATTCACGGGTTTTCGTTATGAAAAGCCAAAAGTCACCTCCCTTAGTCTGAAAGAAGGTGCTTCTAAAGGGTACCTCTAAAATATTTAGATCTTACTTCGATAAGTACATTTTACGGCGAGCGTACAAATTGTAAAACTCATCATCTTTTAAACTATCAATAAATAAGATACTCTCTCCGGTACTCTTCATTTCAGGACCTAGATTCTTATTTACATTAGGAAATTTATTGAAAGAGAAAACGGGTTGTTTAATGGCATAACCTTCTAACTCTGGCTTAAAGTCGAAATCTTTTACTCTTTTTTCCCCCAGCATTACCTTAGTAGCATAATTCACATAAGGCTCTTTATAGGCTTTTGCAATAAAAGGAACGGTACGCGACGCTCTGGGGTTCGCTTCAATAATATATACCATATCATCTTTGATGGCAAATTGTACGTTTATAAGACCCACTGTATTTAATGCTAGGGCTATCTTTTTGGTATGGTCTTTTATTTGTTGCATTACAAATTCACCTAAATTAAAAGGAGGAAGCAAGGCGTTTGAATCACCTGAGTGAATACCACAAGGTTCAATATGCTCCATTATACCAATAATGTATACATCTTTACCATCACAAATGGCATCAGCCTCTGCTTCAATGGCTCCATCTAAATAATGATCTAATAATAATTTGTTGTTCGGAATTTTATATAATAGGTCTACCACATGTTGTTCTAATTCCTCTTTATTAATGACAATTTTCATTCCTTGCCCACCTAAAACATAGGAAGGCCTTACTAATAAAGGAAAATCTAATTCGTCAGAAAGCATCAATGCTTCATCTGCTGTTTCTGCCACGCCAAACTGCGGAAACGGAATGTCATTATCTTGTAAAAGTTTAGAAAAACTACCCCTATCTTCTGCTAAATCAAGGGCTTCGTAACTAGTGCCAATAATCTTTATACCGTATTTTGATAATTTCTCAGCTAGTTTTAATGCTGTTTGTCCACCTAACTGCACAATTACACCTTCGGGTTTTTCATGACGGATGATATCATAAATATGTTCCCAAAAAATAGGCTCAAAATATAGTTTGTCAGCTGTATCAAAATCGGTAGAAACTGTTTCTGGGTTACAGTTGATCATAATGGTTTCATAACCGCACTCTGCTGCTGCCAGTATTCCATGAACACAGCAATAATCAAACTCAATACCTTGCCCTATTCGGTTGGGCCCTGAGCCTAAGACCACAATTTTCTTTTTGTCGGTAACAATACTATCATTGGCTACATAACGTTCCCCATCTGCCGTTTCAACCTCAGCTTCAAAAGTAGAATAGTAATATGGTGTCATCGCTTTAAACTCGGCAGCACAGGTATCTACCAACTTATAAATACGATTAATATTTAACTCAGTTCGTTTATTATACACCTCGCTTTCATAACAATCAAGCATATGGGCTATCTGTCTGTCAGCAAAACCTTTTTGTTTGGCTTCTAACAACAAATCTTTTGATAAGTTAGCTACGGTATATTTTGAAATCTCTTTTTCTAATTCATGTAATTCTTCGTATTGTTTTAAGAACCACATATCAATCTTGGTAATCTCATGTATTCTACTTAACGGAATACCCATTTGTACGGCATCATAAATTACAAATACACGGTCCCAACTAGGAATGGTAAGTTTACTAATAATCTGCTCGTAATTTTTATATCCTTTTCCGTCAGCACCTAAGCCATTTCTTCTGATTTCGAGCGATTGTGTTGCTTTGTGCAAAGCTTCTTGGAAAGAACGGCCTATACCCATCACTTCTCCAACTGATTTCATTTGAAGGCCCAAAGTTCTGTCAGAGCCTTCGAACTTATCAAAGTTCCATCGTGGGATCTTAACAATCACATAGTCTAAAGTAGGCTCAAACAAGGCCGATGTTGACTTTGTTATCTGATTATCCAATTCATCTAAAGAATAACCAATGGCCAATTTTGTTGCTATTTTAGCAATAGGGTATCCTGTTGCTTTTGAAGCTAATGCTGAAGACCTAGATACCCTTGGATTAATTTCAATAGCAATAATATCTTCTTTTTCATCTGGGCTAACAGCAAACTGCACATTACATCCACCTTCAAAATCACCGATACTACGCATCATATGAATGGCCAGGTCACGCATTTTTTGATAGGTCTTATCAGAAAGTGTCATGGTGGGTGCTACTGTTATTGAATCTCCGGTATGAATTCCCATCGGATCCATATTTTCAATGGCACAGATAATAACGACATTATCATTTTTATCGCGAAGCAGTTCAAGTTCATATTCCTTCCAGCCCATCATGGCTTTGTCGATCATTACTTCGTGAATTGGAGAAATTTCTAACCCACGGCTTAAAAGCTCATCAAAATCTTTTGGATCATAAACAATAGAGGCCCCATCTCCACCCAAAGTATAAGAAGCTCTAATCACTAATGGAAAGCCGAACTCTTGGGCGATTTCTTTTCCCTTTAAAAATGAGGTCGCAGTTGCTTGCGGTGCCATGCCAACACCAATTTTCAACATCAGTTCGCGAAATTTCTCTCTATCTTCTGTTACATTAATCGCATCGATATCAACACCGATCATATCAATTTCAAAATCTTTCCAAATACCTTTCTCATCAGCCTCAATACATAAATTTAAAGCGGTCTGACCACCCATAGTAGGCAAAACAGCATCTATTTGAGGGTGCTCTTTTAGTATTTCAATAATCGACTTAGTAGTCAATGGTTTCAAATACACATAATCGGCCATTGTAGGATCCGTCATGATAGTAGCTGGATTGCTATTTATCAATATGGTCTCAATACCATCTTCACGCAATGAACGTAATGATTGTGAACCTGCATAATCAAATTCACATGCTTGGCCAATAACTATAGGACCTGAACCTATAATTAAAATGGATTGTAAGTCTTTTCTTTTCGGCATTTTCTCTTTTATTTAGTGTACTGACAATTAATTTAACTAAGTACTGAAATCAAAATTCAGCACAAAAAAAAGGTGCTACTTTCAAAAAAGTAACACCTTTAATATTTTAAAAATATCAATCATTTATTTTTTGTGTCTCGGTTCTGAAGATACAGTTAATTTTTTTCTTCCCTTAGCTCTTCTTCTAGCAAGAACCTTTCTTCCACTTACAGAAGCCATACGCTCTCTAAAACCATGTTTATTCTTTCTTTTCCGCTTTGATGGCTGATATGTTCTCTTTTGACCTGGCATTATTGAATACTTTTCTTTGTTGTAATGTAATACAGAACCATCTGTAAAACTGGGCGCAAATATACAAAGAGTTTTTGCTTTGACAAATACAATCAAAAAAATATTTTTTAATATTGCCTACTTTCCACGCCTAGGTTTTTAGTACTTTTGCCGAAACTATATTTCTGGAACTTGAACACACCATGAAACCCATTGCAACACTACTTTTTTTTACTCTTTTGCAATACCGCTATCTTTGGGCAGAGCATACTGGAATATACCCTTTCTGAGGGTGATATATTTATGGTAAAACAAAATGCAAAAAATACTTGGACTATGGCCCAAATGGGAGAATTGGAAATACCAACAAGCATAAAATCAACAATTACCTACGAATTAATCAAAGAATAACATGTTCAATAAAATTTTCAAGCTTATCATAGCAGGTCTTATAATCGCTTTTGCCATATACCAATTTACCGAAGGCGAGATTGGCAATGGCATATTTCTAATACTATTATCAACGATTTTTATTTTTCTCTATTTTAGAAATGAAATCATTTTACTTGCTTTTCTACGTATGCGAAAACAAGATTTAGCAGGCACGCAAAAATGGTTGGGCAAAATTAAAAATCCTGAAGTGGCGCTTACCGTTAAACAACAAGGGTATTATAATTACCTACATGGTATCATATTTTCACAGACCAATCTTACGCAAGCAGAAAAATATTTCAAGAAAGCATTGAAATTAGGCCTTACAATGGATTATGATATCGCTATGGCCAAACTAAGCCTAGCTGGTATAGCGATGCAGAAAAGACGCAAAAGAGAAGCTACAATGCTTCTTGCCGAAGCTAAAAAGTTAGATAAAAATGACATGCTCAAAGAACAAATCAAAATGATGCAGCAGCAAATGAAGAAAATTTGAGTTGGCTGTTGTAATATTTAGTTAGAAACTTTGTAATACCCTTTGTTTGGTATACTAATGGTGTATTTTTTTCCTGAAGTGTTGTTCAAATGCGGTTCACGCAACCATGGGTTGTGCCTTTTCAAAATCTTATAATTGATTTCATATTCTTGGGCAAAGTCCGCAAAGTTTAAAACTGGTTTATTAACTTCTACTTGAAAAGTAGGAACTGCTGAATAAAAATCTTCTTTTTCAACATCAAAACCATATTTTTCAGGATGACTTAATATTTCTTTTATAGCCATAATACGAAAAACATACCTGCCTGTTTCTTGACCCAATAAAAGATCATAGTAATCATCAACCTTTTGAGTTCTCAAATATCTATCTATAGACCCTGTACCTGCATTGTATGTAGCCGCAGTCAATGTCCAGTTTCCATATTTTGCTTTATATTTTTTTAAGTATCTGCAAGCCACTTCTGTAGCTTTCTCTATATGGTACCGTTCATCAACATTACTGTTGATTTCTAATCCATATTGTTTTCCTGTAGCCTTCATAATTTGCCAAAAGCCAGTAGCACCGGCATGTGATACTACATTATCAAGTCCACTTTCAGCAACTGCCAAATATTTAAAATCATCTGGAATTCCGTTTTTTGCTAAAATAGGCTCTATAATAGGAAAGTATTTATGTGCACGTTTCATTAATAAAAGTGCATTTGATTGCCAATATGTATTTACCAAAAATTCACGATCAATACGTTCCATAATTTCAGGATCTTCTTGTGGTACTATTTCTCCAGCAAAATTTAAATTTTCAGGTATATCAATAGCAGAAATACGATACCCTTCAGAAACATTTTTTTCAATATCATTCTCAGCCGTATCACGCGTATCATCAGTTACTGATTGCGCGGCAAAAATTAAACTGCATATAACCACAAAAACGCCTAGAATCATCAATAAGCTTTTCAAAATCTTCATTATATTTTCTTTTTAATTTGCTAAAATTTTATCGTATATGGGCTTAAAGATAATATTACAACTCATTCATTCCAAAATAATTGTAGGTAAGTGCTCATTAAACCATTTTGCACGATGAATAATCATAGTATGTGTGCCATTTTTTACAGGAATACAATTTTTAATGTTCCCTATAGGAAAAACAGCATCTTTCTCACCATGAATATGTACCAAACAATCTGGACAATAGGTCTGTTTCCAATTTACCATCTGATCTATGGACCAATCAATATAGTATTTATCTCTAATTGACAGATATTCTTCATACAGCTCAAGGCGTTTATTTACAGTTTCACCAAAAGCATATTTTGCTAAAAGTTCAACATTGTTGACCAAACCAGTGGGCAATAATTTATGGATCTTAGTGTACTTTGCAAAAATCATGCGCTTGGGCAATTCTGACTCATGCTTTACACTTGAAACAACTATAACTTTTTTGGTAGAAATATGACTTGCCATCTCTTGCACTAACATACCGCCAAACGAAACGCCAACTAAAATTGGGTTTTTATGCATGATTTTCTCGCACATCTTTTCGGCATAAGCTGATAGCGATATGTTCTTTTCTGGTACAAACCACTCTAACAGGTGTTGTTCAAACTTATCTTCTGGTAATCTTATATGTTTAAAAATAGATGGGTTAGCTGCCATACCGGGCATAAAATATACATGTATCTTTTCATTCTGCATAAAGTTGAGGCTCGTGTTTTCTAGGAAGTTTCTTTTTTTTTAACTACTTTTACATTCTGTTTTATAAAAGTACCGCCAAATTTTCACTCTTTTATCAAAATCATACAAAATTACGATTCGAGAACGTCGTAATTTTTTCGTCTAATACCAATTTTTAAAATCAAATTATATGAATGAAGTAGAAATTAAAGACAATAGTTTCTTGCGCCAATTTGAAGCTAAAGTCGATGGGCATTTAGCAAAGAAAGAAAAGTTTTTTTGACCAAACTGATTATTCCTGAAGAGATTACTAAAGAAGATTTTAAAGAAGATTTTATAAAATCAGTATTGAATCATATTCAAGAACAAAAACTAAGAGTTGTTCCTACGAGCCCTCAAATAGCAGGCTTTCTAAGAAAAAATAGACAATACAAAGAAATGCTTCCTATCGGCATCAGAATCTAAGTATAGATTGAACAGTAAAAAAATAGAACCCACTTTATAGTGGGTTTTTTTGTGTCTTTTACCTATACTTCAAATATTTCTTTTACAAATTCAAACCGCATTAATCCATCTACATCAATTTCGGTCAGTTCTACTTCATGTAAGGTATTTACCAACTCAGGATTCCATGGCGCTTTTACTTTTACATAATTTTCGGTAAACCCATGAATATAACCTTCTTTGTTTTCACCTTCAAACAAGACCGTTCTAGACATTTTTAGCTGACTTTCATAAAACACCCTTCTTTTCTTTACAGAAAGCCCTCTTAACATTTTACTTCTCTTATTTCTAACATTTTTAGGCACTACGTTATTCATTGTAGCAGCGGGGGTATCATCGCGTTCAGAATAGGTAAATACATGTAAATATGAAATATCCAATTCGTTAAGAAAATGGTAGGTCTCTAAAAAATATTCGTCCGTTTCTCCTGGAAAACCAACAATAACATCTACCCCGATACAGGCATGAGGCATAACTCTTTTTATTCGTTTAACACGGTCAACATACAAATCACCCATATATCTTCTACGCATCAATTTTAGAATTGTATCACTACCACTTTGTAGGGGAATATGAAAATGCGGCACAAAAGAATTACTTTGAGCAACAAAGTCAATAGTCTCATTTTTTAAAAGATTTGGTTCTATGGATGAAATTCGCAAACGATGAATACCCGCTACATTATCTAAAGCTTTGACCAAATCTAAAAAAGTATGTTCGTGCTTTTTATTGCCAAATTCGCCTTTCCCATAATCGCCAATATTAACCCCTGTCAATACAATCTCTTTAATGCCTTGAGCTGATATTTCAGCAGCATTTTTTAGAACATTATCAAGCATATCACTTCTAGAAATGCCACGTGCCAAGGGAATAGTACAATAGGTGCATTTATAATCGCAACCATCTTGTACCTTTAAAAAAGCACGTGTTCTATCACCTATGGCATAACTATCTACATAAAAGTCGGCATCTACTATCTCACAAGAATGAACCTCCCCATAATCATTTTTGGTCAAATCATTGACATAATCGGTAATCTTAAATTTTTCGGTAGCGCCCAAAACCAAATCTACTCCATCAATAGCTACAAGCTGTTCAGGTTTTAATTGGGCATAACAACCAATGGCCGCCACAAAAGCATCAGGATTCACTTTCTGAGCTTGTTTTACAATGGTTTTGAAGCGTTTATCAGCATTCTCGGTAACTGAACAGGTATTGATGACATATAAATCGGCATTTTCAGAAAAATCAACACGTTCAAAACCCTCTTCAACAAAACCTCTTGCTATCGTAGAAGTTTCAGAAAAGTTAAGCTTACAGCCTAAAGTGTAAAATGCGACTTTCTTTTTCATTTCGGTTTAAATCATTTTGAGGGATAGTAAAGGTATGAACAAGTTTCTAATGGTTACGGGGTTATTTCACAGAGTTTCACAGCGTAAAAAGAGCTTTACAGAAGTGGTTGGGGTACGAATTATACTAATTTTCACGAATTTCAATCTATGTTCTCTACTCGCTTCTCTATTTTCTTTATAAAACTCTAGCCATTAGTATTTTCGCCATTTTTTTGTCAACTCAAAGACATGCTCTAAAATATTGGCCTCTACTTCATCAAATTCTACTCCTTTTCTTGCCATCATTACCTTAGCCACTTCAAATGCTCTTTTGGGTTGATAACTCGAAAAACCTGATGCGCCGCCCCAACTAAAACTAGGTACAAAATTTCTAGGAAACCCGGGAACATAGATATTACAATTCACGCCAATTACCGTTCCTGTATTGAACATGGTGTTAATTGCCGTTTTACTATGGTCACCCATCATGAGTCCGCAAAATTGGAGTCCGGTTTGGTCAAAGCTTTCTGTAGCGTAGTTCCATAAACGGACTTTCGCATAATTATTTTTAAGGTTTGAGTTGTTGGAACCCGCCCCTATATTGCACCACTCTCCCAACACCGCATTTCCTAAATAGCCTTCATGCCCCTTACTTGAATATCCGAAAATAACAGAATTGTTAATTTCACCACAAACTTTCCCATAAGGCCCTATAGTTGTAGCTCCATATATTTTTCCGCCCATTTTAATTACTGCATTTTCGCACAAAGCTAATGCACCCCGAACGAGGCTACCTTCCCAAATCTGGGCATTTTTTCCAATATAAATAGGGCCATTGGTAGCATTTAAGATGCTATGCTCTACTGTGGCCCCTTCTTCTAAAAAGATATTCTCTTGAGCAATTAATCGGTTTGTACCTGATATGGGAGCACTTTTTCTTCCTTCAGTTATAAAATCAAAATCGGCCTGTAGGGCTGCTGCATTTTTTGAGAAAATATCCCAAGTATTACATACTTGTAGTACATCAGCATCAAATTCAATATGCAGGTAGGTTTCAAAATCAACTTCTTCTTGTGTCTCAGTAGTATAGAAGGCAATTACTTCCCCACTTCTAAAAATAGCCTCATTCTCCTTTAAATTTATAACTAAAGCAACAAGTTCTCGATTAGGCAAAAATGAGCCATTAATCATCACATTTTCAGGCATTTCAACCATAGGAAATTTCTCTGACAAATAATCTTCAGTAACTGTAGTGGTGGTATTTCCTAAATATTTCTCCCATTTCTCTCTAATGGTCAAAATGCCAATACGAATATCGGCCACGGGTCTTGTATATGTAAAAGGTAATAAGGCCTCTCTTACCGTACCATCAAAAAGAATATAGTTCATGAGTCTAGAAATTTTAACAAAAATAAGGAATAATATGAGCTAGCTATTAAAAAAATAACGCCCCCGAGGTTATCGGGGGCGTTATGCTATTTGGTAAAAAAAATATTTTATTCTTCTTCTTTGCTGACCTCTTCGGTCTTAACTTCAACTTTAGGGGTTTTTTTGAACTTATCGTATTTGCTTTTGAACTTATCAATACGGCCAGCAGTATCCAAAAATTTAGCTTTACCAGTATAAAAAGGATGTGAAGTTCTTGAAATTTCTAATTTCACCAAAGGATATTCAACACCATCAACCTCTAAAGTTTCTTTAGTATCAGCAGTAGATTTTGTCAAGAATACTTCTTCATTCGACATATCTTTAAAAGCTACTAATCTGTAATTCTCGGGGTGTAAATCTTTTTTCATTGTAATTAACTTTAATGCGCCCGTTCCAACAGG
>QILY01000156.1 GCA_003232155.1 Maribacter sp. | reverse complement strand
AAAAAACCCAAGACCTAAATCTTGGGTTTCCCTTTGTTTACTTGTAGCGAGAGGGGGGCACGATCCCCCGACCTCCGGATTATGAATCCGACGCTCTAACCAGCTGAGCTACCTCGCCATGGTCATTTAAAACGGCTGCAAATATAAAGTTAAATTATTTGTTCGTCAACTATACTTCGCTAAAAATATTCTTGTCGTTTTATTTTTTTATCATAGATTAATATATATATTGCCCAATGTAAACAGTAATCAAAATGAGTGATAAAATAAAATTTGAAATAGAGTTTGTGATACAGTCATCATCACATATGCTATATCAATACCTAGCGACCCCTTCAGGACTTTCTGAATGGTTTGCCGATAACGTAAATTCAAGGGGTGAAATGTTCACCTTTATTTGGGATGGTGCCGAAGAAGAAGCTAAACTTTTAAAAAGAAAAAATGACGAGTTTGTGAAATTCGCATGGGAAGAGAATGATGACGACACCTATTTTGAAATGAAAATTATAGTAGATGAGATAACCAAAGATGTTTCTTTGTTCATTACCGATTTTGCTGAAGAAGATGAGTTGGAGGAATCAAAAATGTTATGGACCAATCAGGTTGGTGATTTAAAACAAGTTTTAGGGTCATCCTAAAAAAGGTGTCTACATTTAATCTTATATTTGGCCTTGATTTTTCAAGGCTTTTTTATGGTTGCTATGGTCAATTTTAATGGAGAATTACTTCCGGCAGATACGCAATATCTGAATCACGAAAATAGAGGTTTACGTTACGGCGATGCCCTTTTTGAAACCCTTCGTATAGTGAACGGTAAAGTCTTCTTTTGGGAAGATCATTACCTAAGACTAATGGCATCAATGCGTATTTTACGTATGGAAATACCCATGGAGTTTACTATGGAGTTTTTAGAAGAAGAAATTTTAAAAACGATTCGTTCCAATTCATTTGAAAATAGTGCGGCACGTTTGCGTTTTACCATTTTTAGAAATAACGGAGGCTTATATATGCCCACAACGCAAACTGTTTCATTCAGTATGGAATGTAGCTCATTGAACACTCCGTTTTATATTTTAAATGAGGGCGATTATGAAGTTGAGCTTTTTAAAGATTTTTATACCAACCCTGATATATTGTCTACCCTAAAAACCAATAATAAAATAATAAATGTAGTAGGAAGTATTTTTGCAAAAGAGAACGGCTATGATAACTGTATTTTGATAAATAATGCGAAGCAGGTAGTTGAGGTATTGAATGGTAATATTTTCTTGGTAAAAGGGAACACAGTAATTACTCCTCCCCTAAAAGAAGGCACTTTAAACGGAATTGTTAGAAAAAAACTAATTGATATTATCAGTAAAAATGAAAAATATACTATAGAAGAAGAATCAATATCCCCTTTTGATCTGCAAAAAGCCGACGAGCTTTTCATTACCAATTCAATAATAGGTATTCAACCTATTACAAAATACCGAAAAAAGGAATTTTCGAACGCCGTTGCTAAAAATTTAATCGGTAAATTAAACGCAGCTGCTAGATTAGGTTGAAAAGAATTCATGCGTTTATTTGTTTATAAAAAAATACTTTCCATCAACCATCAACCATCAACCATCAACCATCAACCATCAACCATCAACCATCAACTAGTTCAAATTAGGATTTTCCGGTGCGTTGGACCAAATCAAATAATTGCCACCCAATTCAATCATTTTTTCTTTCCAAAAAGCATTTGATGATTTTTGTATGATAGCGCTAGCATATTCGTTTTTGATGATTATCCAAGACTTAGAGGATAATTCTTCATCAAGCTGTAATGAAGACCACCCCGAATAACCTAGAAAAAAGCGAATATCATCTTCTGAGATAATTTTTTTATTGATGAGGCTAATAATCTTCTCAAAATTACCGCCCCAATACACGCCATTTGATATCTCAACACTATTCTCTATTAAATGAGGTACTTTGTGTATGAAATATAGATTGTCTTGCTCTACAGGACCACCGTTGTATACCTGAAAAGGAGCATCGATCTCTGTAACCAATTCATTGATGCTATATTCTAATGGTTTGTTTAAAATAAACCCGACAGAACCTTCTTCATTATGTTCCGCTAATAACACAACAGAACGGTTAAAGGAGACATCTCCTGTTAATGTAGGTTCTGCTATTAATAGTTTCCCTTTTTTTGGTTTTAAACTAACCATAAGTGAATATATTAGTATTAGTTATCCTAAAATAAGCTAAAATCCTATAAAAAACAAAGCTATTGAAAACAAAAAGCATCCCGCTAGAGCGGGATGCTTTTATAATACGGTTAGGTATGAACTAGTTTACTGCTTTACCTAAATCAGCACCAGCTTTAAACTTTACAACATTTTTAGCTGCAATTTGGATAGTTTTTCCAGTTGATGGATTTCTACCTTCTCTTGCATTTCTTCTAGATACAGACCAAGATCCGAAACCTACTAAAGAAACTCTATTACCTTTTTTCAAAGATCCTTCAACGTTTCCTAAAAAAGACTCTAAAGATTTCTTAGCTGCTGCTTTTGTGATGCCAGCGTCAGCTGCCATTGCATCGATTAATTCTGTTTTGTTCATAATGTGATTAAATTAATTGTTGTTAAAATAATTTTAAACGTTTAACAAATTTATACGGATTTGTTTTCAACGCAAGTAAAATAAAGGGAAATCCCCATTTTTGTTGATAACTCGAAGGGTTTGTTAATAAAGTGGGCCTTTTTTTACGTTTCTCGCAGCCCAATGGTAGCAGTACTTCACGTCATTTGTGAATTTTCATCCAATTTTATGCCATTAAGAACATCACTGGTGTTCATTTTACGCTTGCCTGGTAATTGTATTTCTAGAAGGTTTATAAAACCACCATTTACCGCAACTTTCATTTCTTTTTTATCAAAAACTACCCTTCCATTTTTGGAATTATGCTTTTCAATTTCTTTTGATGCGCTGTATATTTTTAGAAAAATACTTTCATCACCATTTTGTAAAGTAGTCCATGATGCCGGGTAAGGGCTCAGCCCCCTGATATGGTTATAAATATCTGTTATTGGTTTACTCCAATCTATTTCGCAGGTTTCCTTATGAATCTTATAAGCCGATTTTAAATCCTTGACGTTTTCTTGTTTCCTGCTAAGAATAGTATCGCTTTCAATTTGCTGCACGGTTTTAAGAACTAGTATCGCGCCCATGAGCATCAATCTATTATGAAGTTCACCAGCAGTTTCATCAGTATAAATAGCTATTTTTTCTTGAAGAATTATTTCACCAGTATCAATCTTATCATCAAGAAAGAAAGTAGAGACACCGGTTTCGACCTCCCCGTTTATAATAGCCCAGTTTATGGGTGCAGCACCTCGGTAATGGGGCAATAGAGAAGCATGAAGGTTAAAAGTGCCATATTTGGGCATACTCCAAACTGCTTTGGGCAACATTCTGAAGGCAACCACTATTTGAAGGTTTGTTTCTAGTCCTTTCAATTCTTCTAGAAAGACTTCGTTCTTTAAGTTTATAGGTTGTAGTACTTTGAGCGATTTTTCAACAGCATATTTTTTCACTGCAGATTCCTGCAGCTTTCTTCCTCTACCCGCAGGTCTGTCCGGTGCAGTAATAACCCCGGCAATAGTATAGTCGGCTTCTACTAGTTGGGCCAAAGTTGCAACAGCAAAGTCAGGAGTGCCCATAAAAACAATTCGTAATTCTTTCATTATATACTTATATTATAATGAACTGGTTTAAACCAGTTCAATTCTATTAACCCAAGTTATGAAGCAAGCTCATATTCATTTTTGCTATTTATTTTCAAATGACCGTTCTCTAATAATGCTTGTATGGTCTTTAATATGATCGTTTCATCATATGGTATAGTTTCAATCAATTGTCTTGATGTCTGACTTTTATCTTTTAAAACAGTTATAATTTCTTGCGAAACTGATTTTGATGTCGTTGTGCCTATATCATTTTTATGTAAACATACATCACAAATACCACAGTCTTTTTGTATAGTTTCACCAAAATAAACTAACAACTGCTTACTCCTGCAACTTTTTTTATTGGAAATATATCTCAATATATGATCAACATTTTCAATTTTGATTTGTTGCCGCTCTTTTACTTTTTTTGCAAAAATATTTATGGTGCTATCATCTTCTCTTGGCACCAAAAATGTTATTTCTAAATCACTATGTTGAGTTGTATATGATATAATTTCATCTTTTTGAAGCTGTTCAAGAACCTTTGTAACCTTAGCTTCTGTTTCGTTGCACTTTTTTGCAATCAGATAGGTGTTCAATTTTGTATCAAAATCAAAAATACCGCCATAGGTTCTTAATATAGTCTGTGTAATGGAAACCAAAGCTCTATTCTTTTCAAAATAATCGAACACTTGCTCTTTTGTTGCCATAAACCGAAGGGTAGCTTTTTTTGAAAACGATTCGCTTAAAGCGAGTACTGAATTTTGGTCTAAAATATGTAATGCATTGTATGTTAACAGAGCATTCAAATTATATACATCACAAAACGCATTAAAATTGAATTGAAATATGGTATCATTTCCTTCTCCAAACGGGATTTGAAAATAATTATTCAGTTTATTGTACACCAATTTAAGAAAAGTTATGTCAGGTAAAACACTTAAGAATTGATTTTTTACACGCTCTTGGTCAGCCTTGTTCGTTATTAAAACTGCTTCAGCATATTGGCCATCCCTTCCTGCTCTTCCTGCTTCTTGGTAATAATTCTCAATACAATCAGGAATTTGATAATGTACTACCAATTTAACATCGGGCTTGTCTATACCCATTCCAAAAGCGTTGGTAGCCACAATAATCTGAACTTTATTCTGTAACCAGAGATTTAGTTTTTTTTCTTTTTCTTGCTTCGATATGCCTCCATGAAAATAAGTAGCACTACAGTTATTATTGCTCAGATATTCTGCTACTTCTTGTGTCAACCTACGTGTTCGTACGTATACTATAGCACTTTCATTTAATTTTGAGCAAAGCTGTTTTAATCGGTATCGCTTATCTTCTTCCCAATATATTTTAAAAGCGATATTGGCCCTTGAAAAAGAATCTTTGACGACTAATGGTTCAATATATTTTAGATGGTCTATAATATCTGTAGCCACCTGTTTGGTAGCCGTCGCTGTCAATGCAATTATTGAAGTCTCAGGTAGTAGTGCTCTTAATTTTGAGCATTCTAAATAGGCAGGTCTAAAATCATGGCCCCATTGCGAGATACAATGCGCCTCATCTATAGCGATAAGGTTCACGTTCATTTTCTGTATTCTGTTTTGAACCACTTCTTGTTGCAAACGTTCTGGTGAGAGATATAAAAATTTATAGTTGCCGAACATGCAATTGTCCAACAGGTCGTTCACCTCATTAAAAGGGATTCCCCCAGTCAATGCAATGGCTTTAATTCCTCTTTTTTTTAGATTATCGACCTGATTTTGTATCAAAGCAATTAAAGGCGAGACAACAATGCATATACCATCATTTACCATAGCAGGAACCTGAAAACACATTGATTTACCACCACCTGTTGGTAATAAGGCAAGAACATCTTGTTTATTTAAAACGGCATTGATGATTTTTTCTTGCGAACCCCTAAACTCGGTAAAGCCCCAGTATTGTTGTAAGACTTCTGTAGGGCCCTTTTTCACTGGGCAGTATTTAATTGTTCTAAAATAAAACCAACCCTTTCACCTATAGTAGTTTTGGGTACTATATGTATATTGTAGCCAAAGCGGGTATATGCATTGGTAAGCGCATCATTGACACGTAAAGATTCTTCATAGCTCTCAAAACGTTCATTGTCTGAAATATAAATTTCACGCCAAGGGGGCATGATGAATATAGCATCGTATGTATTGTTTTCACAGGCATTTTTAAATACTGAACCATAAGATTGCCCAAAGCAGTCCATATAGGCCAGTACATCAGGAATTCCCCTGTCAAAAAAAATGAGGTCTGATTTTTGGTGTTTTACAGATTCATATTGTGCTACTCTAGCATTTAATAGGTTAGTATTGAATGCCATGGGGTCGGCTACCGATACTATAGGGTTGGTAACAAAAGTAGTAGCTGCATCCTCAGTTTTCTTTTCTTGGGTCATATCACGTATAACCTCATGAAGGCAAGTAAAACCTTGTTCTTCTAGTTTATCAATAACTACTGTTTTTCCAGTACCTGGCCCTCCTGTAATAACAATTTTTTTGGTCTGCAATATAATTGTGTTATAAGAACAAAAGTAATCAAACGCTAGTGTAATGATTCATAAAAAAGGCAACTAATTTTTCGCCCTTTTTACTTTTAACCGTAGCTACGGCTATGCTTATAAATTTTGCCTTGCCTAAAGAAAAAACCGCATAAAAATTTTAGTCACCTTTCTTACAAATCATCACGCTAGAGATTAGAAAATACAACTTGAACTACTATCTTTGTGTAAAGGAACGCTAAAATGGACACCAAAAAAACAGAGGAATTTTATATTAAACTAAAGTCACAATTAGAAAACACCTCAACTTGGCCTTCTATTTATCTGTATAAATTTATTGTTCCTACTGATGTGGACAATACAGGAGCAGTAATCGAAACAAAAAAATCTAAAAGGGGCACATATACAAGTCTATCAGTTACCGTAAACCTTAAAAACGCAGATGCGATAATCAAAAAATATAAAGAAGTAGGAGAGGTTGAAGGGGTTATATCATTATAAAATGGACTGGTTTTGATTTCTTATTTGAAACCGAGAATTTCGGCTTTTGTGCCATAGTGAAGACTTTTTTCTATTGCATAACATTGTTACGGAACCTAAAAAGGCAAAATTAGAGCGAAAAACGGGAAATTTGGAGGTAAAATATGAAGTCATGACCAGATCAATAGCTTTTGTAGCATAATTTTGTTAATTTGCACGCGTTATACTAACACTACTTCCTTATCACATATTTTTAAGCAAAACATTTCATTTTGAATTTAGTAGAAAATATAGAATACAATACTGAGCGTCCGCATTTGATTATACCTGAGTATGGGCGTCATTTTCAAAAAATGGTAGAT
>QILY01000038.1 GCA_003232155.1 Maribacter sp. | reverse complement strand
ACTACTGCCAATACCTTCAAGATGAGCGGTCATCACTTTTTGCGCATAATCTTCTTTTAAATATTGGGATGAAAGACGCTTACAGACATCCTTTAATTTCAATGGCTCTCGTAAACTAGCTGCTATTTGGTTTACAAATACCGATCTCGATTTTAATACACCTAAGACCATATCTTTCAAACAACGGGTTTCTGGCTTGCTCATTTCCGTGTCCGATGAAAAATAACCGCTCAATCGTGTTTGTATCCTTTTTGTTAGTATCTTGTCCATGTCAACTGTTTTTAAGGTGAAAATTTGTTTGTTATACAACAATAAATTACAACTTTTTAAACAGTTTTCCAATTTTAAAACCCTTGAAAATATCAATGGAATCAGTACTTTGACTATGTATCGATTCGTTTTTCGGGGGATGGCTAATTTAAATAAGCATAAACTGTATTTTGTATTTGTCTGATATTTTGTATTTAATACTCAATAATTTAACATTTTTATTGTTTTTTTAATACATTGTAGGGCAAACACTAAATGATTATCGACAATGACAAAGACAACAACCAATCTGTTGGGGATTTTAATCACCATTCTGGCAGGGACTTATTTTTACATTACACACTGTAGTGAGTGCGGTATGTCCGTAAAAAAAGAACCTGTAAAAGAAATGGTAGTAGCTCCTTCAGAACCTGAAGCTACGTCATACCCATTCGCTTTCAGCGACGGGGATTATGCGTACAACGAAAACGATAATTACAACTTTAATATGTCGTCATCATCAATTCTAATGCCGCTTTCAGGCAAAGTAAGTACTGGTATCACAAGTCTAAAAGCTTTCTTAGCTGAAAATACAGGAAAAGTGATTAACGTTACTGGGTATTACAAGAATGATGAAACCAATGCTTCTGCTTTTCCAAACTTAGGATTGGCACGTGCCAATTCTGTAAAGAACCATATGGTCGAAAACGGAATTTCATCCTCCCAAATCAATACTATGGGGAAATTAATGAACGACATGATCCCAAAAGACAATATGTTCTTAGGGCCAATAACCTATGGTCTTGGCGACAAAGCTGTCAATGCAGAAGACGAGCTACAGGCTTTGTACGATAAAATTACTGCAGATCCTTTAGTATTGTATTTTAATACAGGTGAGGCCGCTATTAACCTATCGGCGGAACAACGCCAAAAAGTTGCTGATATATCTAGATACCTCGATAAGGTTGAAGGGGCCACTGCTCAAGTAACCGGACATGCCGATAACGAAGGCCGCCGAGTCACTAATGTTAGATTAGGGCAGGGCAGAGCTGATTTTGCGACAAATTATCTAGAAGAAAATGGTATTCCTAAAACTAAGATAAAAGCATCCTCAAAAGGATCAGATGCTCCTGTAGCGACCAATACAACAGAAGTGGGAAGGTCTAAAAACCGAAGAACAGTAGTCACTTTAAAAAAATAATCAACTCTAAAAATTAAAAAACATGGATTTTTCAAATATAAATATATGGTGCTGGTTAATTCCTTTATTATGCACATTACTTGGGGCAATTTTTGGCTACTTATTGGGCAAAGGTAAAGGGGGTGATAATTCAGCAGACCTTAAACTATGGCAAGACAAGAATGCTAAATTACAAGCAGATCTTGATGCTTGCAACGGCAAGTTATCAGCAAAAGCCGCTGCACCTGTAGCATCATTTGCAGCTGGAGCTGCCGTAGCCTCTATTCCTTTTAATGCAGCAGCAGCCAAAGCAGCTTTTGGCAAGACCATTAAACAAGATGACCTTAAAATTGTTGAGGGCATAGGCCCTAAGATTGCAAGTATGTTCAATGATGCCGGCATTAAAACGTGGCAAGCACTTTCAGAATCAGCAGTTGCTGACTGTCAAAAAGTTCTTAACGGAGGTGGTGATCGTTATAAGATACACGATCCAGCTTCATGGCCCATGCAAGGTAAAATGGCTTATGAAGGTAAATGGAAAGAACTTGCCAAATGGCAAGATCAGCATGATCATGGTAAATTGTAAATACGGTTTACAAACATAGAAAACAAAAAGGCTTACCCCCCTTAGGTAAGCCTTTTTTATTCAATATAATTTAATACTATAACATTCCGTTAGCTTCAACCCATTTAAAATGGTATTGATCTTTAGAAAATTTCATGCGTTCTGAAATACGTGTTAATCTAGCCGGTAATTTCATTAGGTAATCTCTCCCCTTTTCCGCTTCATCAGAAAGCCCTCGGATAGAATCTATCTTCCAAAATTTATTCAGTTTTTCTAGAATATCAATATAGTCATGAGTTGTATAAACCCCTAAACGCTGTGCACAATTTGAGAAATTTTCAAAAGCCGACCCAATAGCACCTCCCGATTCCCGTAAGAAATGAGCGGGCATAACTATTTTCTTTTTCATCATATCAGTAAAGGCCAACATCATACCTGATGGGTCTTCACCAAAAATAGTCTTTACAAATTCTCTATACGCCAAATGATGTCTCATTTCATCACCAGCAATAATAGTACACATTTTACCTAAAAGAGCATTCCCCTTTTTCTTGGCCATTTGTCCCACTCTTTTATGTGAGATATTAGTAGCTAGTTCTTGAAATGAGGTGTATACAAAGTTTTTATAAGGATCTCTGTCGGTACCAATATCAAATCCGTCAGATATTATATGTTGTGCCGTGATTTCCATTTCACGCATATTTACCCTTCCTGAAAGATATAGGTATTTGTTCAACACATCACCATGTCTATTTTCTTCTCCCGTCCAAGCTCTTACCCATTTTGACCACCCATTTTTCTTACCGTCATGTTGGTTTATTCCCTCCACATCCATTAACCAAGATTCATAGGTGGGCAATGCTTCTTCAGTTATTGTATCAGCGACCATGGTTACCCAAAAATCATATCCCAGTTCTTTAGATTCTTCACGCAACTGTTCTACATCGTTTAGAAAAGTATCACTATGCGTATCTGGCAAGAAATCAGTAGGCTGCCAAATCTCTTCTACGGGAATAAGAAAAGATTCTATAAAGCCTTCAACTTTATGTTCAATCGCCTGCATTACCTCTAATCTTATATTCTTAATCGGCATATTTCATTTTTTTTTCAAAGTTCGTTAAAATATAAATAGTTTCGAGCCAATCAAATATAAATTTTTAATTTCTTCCATTTTCATTAGGGTACAATTCATGTACTGGGTCACTTTGCCATACCTCTTTGGTGTCTATGTTCATAATAGAAAGTGGTCCTTTAAATGCTGCTCCTGTATCAATATTCCATACATTGGCAGCTTTTTCAGGTATAACAGCTACATCTGTTTTTGAAATTGGGGTATGGCCTATGTATATCTCTTTATAATGAGTAAGTCTTTTCGGGTATCGGGCATCGTTCTTTTTTAAAATTGGGTTCAATGAGCGAACCATTTCCCAAAGCGTTCTGTCCCAATAAAAAGTCTTGGTAAAATATTCATACTCTACTCCTTTGAGATTAGTAAAACCTGCATGTAAAAACAATCTATTTTCATTATCTAGATGATAATTTTCAAGACTTTGATAGAAAGTTTTATGTTTGTTTATGGTAGCTGTATTCACTTTTTCATAAGAAGCTATAGTTGCGCTGCCACCATGCTTTGACCAAGTAGGATTGTCTTTTCCTAAATGCAGCCAATCATAGCAAAGCTCATCATGATTGCCGCGAATAAAAACGCAATTGTGGGTTTGCCCTAATGCTATCAAAAAATCGATGGTTTCTGTAGCAGTACTCCATCCATCTACATAATCCCCTAAAAATATAAGTTTATCTTCTGGTGTAATTTCTACGCTTGAAAGTACTTGTTGTAATCCTTTTAATGCTGAATGTATATCGCCTATAACAAAGGTTCTTTTTGAACTCATTGTGCAAAAATCGCAATTAGCGCAATGATAGCAATGATAAAAAGCACTAAAAAGAAAATTTTCCAGAATGAATATGGTCGGGTACCGCTCAAAACACCTGTTTGTCCATTAATATAGAAATGATATTCCTTTCCATTAAAACGATATGAACTAATATAAACAGGAAGTAAAACATGTTTAAATGTTTCGTCGGATAATTTAATATCGGCATGACCAATACGTTGGGTATCTCCACCAATATCTTGTCGAATCCAATTATGTGCAATTTGTTTTGCCTCTTTAAATGATTGGTGGTGGCCTTCTTTTAGAGAAACTGTATATTTTTCAGTTACAAAACCTGAAAGGTATTTTGAATTGAATACAACAAGTTCTTTCATGTTCCAAAAGGCAATTTTAGCAGGGATATTCCTTCTTTTTTTTTGGGATGCATTGATCAATATATCATCAATAAAACCTTTTATAGAACCTGAAGCAGGTGACCAGCGCGTTTTTCGTACTTGTCGGGTCTGTGTGCCATTTTTTGTTCGTACACGCCGATTTTCATAATAATAATCGCCTCGCTGCCCCTGATAGGTAGCAAGTAAGTTTGCATCAAAGGTCCAATACGGAACATATAATCCGTGCAAGCCTTCCGGACTCAATGCAGCTCGCTTTAAATTATTTGGGGCAAACCAAATACCGCTCACCCAATTTTTAAAAATACCTTTGGCCTTATTGGTATCTAACTGAAAAGGAACCAGGGCTCCAGGTAAAATCCACCCTTCTTTTTCAATATCTTCTATGATTAAGGGTTCACTGCAATAAACGCAGCTTAGAGACTTATAATTTTCTTCTACATGCTGGTTGGCACCACAGTTTTTGCAATGCAGCAAATCAATGGTTTCAGTATAGGCATTTTCGCCCACAACTTTTAGATAATGCTGAAGTTCTAATTCTTCAAAGCTAGTTTTAGCCGATTCAATAAACTCTTCATACCCACAGTATTCACATTTTAACTGATGGGAACCAGGTTTGAATCTAAGCTCTGCCCCACAATTGGCACAGGCCTTTTTATGTTCTGATTTTATTGGGACTTCTTGCATTTGAATATGCAGGGTTTTAAAAATTCAAAGTTCGGGATATAATATAGGCCAACGCTTCATCTCGCCCACAGCTCCCGCTACGTCGCATCTGAAGGGAGGGAGCTTTAACATTTCTATAAGTTAGCTAGTTGGTAAGGGTGGTGGTGTATTGCTTCCTAAGAAAGATTTTAGCTCTTCTACATCTTTTAACGCTGCCCAATTCTGCATGCCTTGTTTCCATACCAAAGAATCTTTATTGACTGTTCGGCTAGCAAAAAGCTCTTTCAATTTATCAATAGAAACAGGACCCATTTGCTGCCCATTCGCCGCATAATGATACATCACTTGTACTGGCATTGGTGGTGGGCCCATTGTGCCTTGTTGTGTTTGTCCAAAAGGTTGTTGTGTGGCCTGAGGGTTCATCATACCGCCCATTTGTTGTGCGAGTGCAAAACCCATGCCCATGCCCATGCCTGCACCTGCTGT
This sequence comes from Maribacter sp., assembly GCA_003232155.1. Classification (GTDB taxonomy): domain Bacteria; phylum Bacteroidota; class Bacteroidia; order Flavobacteriales; family Flavobacteriaceae; genus Maribacter_C. Next base: position 6,469 of record QILY01000038.1, on the reverse strand, counting down.
ACCTCCTTCATTGGCAGCTGCCAACTCCATCGCTTTTGCTGCTTTGAATTGCGCCAATTTGGTCATATCTAATTTATCAAGCCTACTGTATTCAAAAATCTCTTTTTTAAGTTCTTCGGGCATTGATACATTTTCGATATAGAATTTTTCGAGTTCAATACCCACTCGTCCAAATTCGGGCTGCATTACTTCTTGACAAGTTTCTGATAATTCAGATGTATTGGCAGCATATAATTCTATGGGCAAATTAGCTTGACCCACCGTATCGGTAAAACGGGTGACAATCAAACTTTTTAAATGTTCATTTATTTCATAACTGGTAAAATTACCATCGGTTCCTACAACATCAACTACAAATTTACCAGGGTCATTAATTCTAAAACTATAGGTTCCAAATGCACGAATCTCTACCAATCCAAAGCGTTCATCACTTAAGATAAAGGGGTTTTTAGTCCCCCATTTTTCATTAATGAATAATCTGGTACTCACATAGTACACCTCTGCCTTAAATGGACTATTAAACCCATATTTCCAACCTTTTAAGGTGGTTAAAATAGGTAAATTTTGAGTATTTAAAGTGTATGTTCCTGGTTTAAAAACGTCGGCTAATTGGCCTTCATTTATAAAAACGGCGACTTGCCCTTCGCGAACAATAAGTTGCGCATTGTTCTTGATTTCATTTTGGTAGCGTTCAAAACGATGTACAATAGTATCATCAGTATTGTCCAACCATTCAATAATATCGATAAACTCATGACTGAGTTTCTTTTTTATTTCATCAAATAAGCTCATTATATAGTGTTTAATTTGTTTTTCAAAAGGTACTGATTTCTTTGAAGTGTTGCAAAAACCTTCTTATTGAACTCGTTTAAACTTTTTCTTTTACCTGCAAATACTCCATTTTGCACTCATATTTTGCCATTTTTGACTACCCGTAGCTATGCTATGCTAATAAAAAATGACTTCATATGAGCACAAAAGCGAATATTTTCGGTTCCAAACAAAAAGTTTAAACGAGTTCATTAACTTTCTCTTTTACATCAGATTATTAAAAGGTATTGTTTTTTGTGATTATCTTGTACTTATATAGCACTATAACCTATGAACACCGTATACTGTATTGGAGAGCTTTTAATAGATTTCGTGGCCGAAAAGCAGGGGAGCGACCTATCTAAAGCCCTTGAATTTACTAAAAAAGCGGGTGGGGCTCCTGCGAATGTAGCTTGCGCTATAGCTAAACTTGGCGGAAAAAGCACCTTCATTGGTTGTGTGGGCAATGATCCTTTTGGGTCTTTTTTATTGAATGTGTTGAAAGACAACCATGTTGATATTTCATTAGCACAACGTTCAAAAATATTCACTACACTTGCTTTTGTTTCTTTAGCAGAAGATGGGGAGCGTGATTTTGTTTTTAGCAGAGGTGCCGATAAAAAATTAAAGTATGACCCGGCAGTCAAAAAGAATTTTAAAGAGAATATTCTTCATTTAGGTGCCGCAACGGCTTTGTTGGGCGGGGGATTGGAAGAGGCTTATGGCCGCTATTTTTTTGATGCTCTTACCCAAAATACATTCATTAGTTTTGATCCCAATTTTAGAGGTGACCTTTGGCGTGATGATGAGGAAACTTTCATAAAAAAATGTATGCCCTTTATAGAAAAATCGCATTTGTGCAAGTTTAGTTTGGAAGAAGCGCAATTACTTTCAGGAAAACAAGATTTGAACGAAGCCTGCAATGTACTACATGAAATAGGAGCACAAATTATTACTATTACCTTAGGCAGTAAGGGCACATTGGTCAGTACTACAGAAAAAAAGCGGACAATTGCCAGTATACCCGTAAACCCTATTGATACCACTGGAGCAGGAGACGCTTTTATAGGTTGCCTATTGCAGCAAATTGCTGCATTACGGCATTCTCATGAGATATTGACAAATACTGAACTCCTCTTAAAAATGGTAGGTAATGCCAATAAAGCAGGAGCCATAACAACTACAGGTTATGGGGCGATACCCTCTTTGCCCACTCGTGATATGGTATATTGAAATTGGGTTAAGGACACCTCTAAAAACTCATTTCTTTCAAAAAGCAAGGATAATGAATACGATGCAAGGCATGTTTTTTTGGAACAGCCATAGCTATTCCACAAAAAATATAACGCAGTCAGATTGTTTATCATCCTTACTCTCAAAGGGTTTTAAGAGCTTCTCTTAAATAACATACAATTATTTAATTCATGTTCAATTATACTTCACTTTACGTAAAATACGCAGGGCCTCTTTCAGTGAACTGTGTATCTCTACATCATATTTCTTAACAAGTGACCTAGCATTTTCCATGGCATCTTTAGCATTTTCAAAACCATTTAAATAACAAATCAAATATGTGTTTGGTAAATGTTTTACATCGGTTTTTTCTGATGGGGTCAAAGCTATTTTCTTTTCCAATTTTTGTAATAAAGCGTTGTTTGCGTTTAGAATATGGTGCAAGGTCTTTTTATTATATAGTGGGGGTTCAAAAATCAAATCGCTCTGAATTTGATAGGTGCCATTTGCTTCAAAGTTGATAACCATTTTCTCTAATGGGTAATATTTTTGGGTTTTGCCCAGCCCTAATTGTACATATTCTATGGTAGTGAATGAATGTTCATCATAAGAAATGGTTACCTCATCTAAAGTAGAGTAGAAAAGTTTTACCTGTTCATTGATCAATTCAATATCTACCCTTGAAAAATAGACTTCTTTCTTTACTTTTTTTTGAATGCCCGCCCAGCAGACCACAAACTGCTCTTTAAAAACTTTGTAGTTGCTCTCTAAGTCTTTGTGGCGGTTATTGATAAAATCGATTACGCCATCTAAGGTCAATTCAATATTATTACGGGCATGCAGTTCAATATTGGAAACCGCTTGGGAGTTGATATCTTTTAAATCAATATTATAGGCTTTGGGCATACTGATACTGCCTTCTCGAAAAAACACCGAGCCCCCATAATATTTCCATATATTCTTACGGAGCGTACATACTTTTCCGTTTGATTTTATGGTAATCAAGCCTACCACCTTCCCCTCGGGCAAATGTGGAAAAGGAATATTTTCATAAGAAATCAAGGGCGGATTATCTAAATATGCGTTGACCAGATTTTGGATTTTACTATCATCAAAAAAATCGACCCCAACTATTTTATTATCCTCATCTTCAACTCCAACAACAATAAAAGAATGGTTTTTTGGATTGCTATTGGCAAGGGCACAAACATGCTTTAAAAATTTGGCCTTCCCTTCTTTTTGACCAATATTGATAAAACGCTTTTTGTCATAAAAACTGTTCTCGTCATTATGGGCAAGCAAGTTTTTTACGAGGAGACGTTTGTTTATCATTTTGGGTATTTATTATTCGTCTTTGCGAGGCACGAAGCAATCTGCCTATTCTTTGCTTCAAAGTGACAGATTGCTTCTTCGCTGTGCTCATTGCAAAGACGCATCTTAAACCGTTTCTTTGTTAAGAATAGTAGCCGAAGCCTGTGCCGTTGGCATCACTACTAAATCGGCAATATTTACATGATACGGTCGTGTTACTACAAAATGAATAATATCGGCAATATCTTCTGCTTGTAAAGGTTCAAAACCTTGGTATATTTTTTCAGCACGCTCATCATCATTTTTAAAACGTACTTTACTGAACTCAGTATGTACAAAGCCAGGATTAACCGCACCAACGCGAATGCCGTGCGCATTCAAATCCATTCGCATACCTTGGTTTATAGCATCAACAGCATGTTTACTGGCACAATACACATTACCTTTTTGGTATACTTCTTTCCCAGCCGTTGAACCTATATTAATAATATGTCCTTTTTGTTTAGCGATCATCTTTGGAATAATTGCTTTTGAAACATAAAGCAAACCTTTTACATTAATATCCAACATCGCGTCCCAATCATCTAAACTCCCTTCATTAATCAAATCTAAACCATGTGCATTTCCTGCATTATTGATTAAAATATCAATAGTCGAAAAATCTTGGGGTATTGCCTCAATTGCATTTTTGACTCCGTCTCTATCTCGAACATCAAAATTCAAAGTATGTACTTTGGTTTGTGCCCCTAAAGTTTTCTCAAGTTCATCTAGTCGTTCTTGTCGTCTTCCACAAAGAATAAGATGTATTCCGTTTTTAGCGAATAATTCAGCAGTTGCCATACCTATACCACTTGTAGCTCCTGTTATTAAGGCTGTTATGTGCATATTTATTTTAATTTTCTTTTATATTCAAGGCACCTTATTACCTTTACTTGCTTCTAATAATACAAACCAATCTTGAATATCTAAGGTGATTTCTACAGCGGTAACAGCTAATGACAACCGTTCTTTAGAAGTTGTACCAACTACTGGATATATTTTTGATGGATGCATTAAAATCCAAGCCAATAATAATTGGTCGGCAGTAGCATTATATTTATCCATCATAGGTTCTATAGCTTTTTTAACACGTTCAGTTTGTGCTGTGTTTTCTTTAAAATAAGACCCTAAAGAGCTCCATGCCATCGCCATTCGTTTTTTAGATAAACAATCATCTAAAGAACCATCATACATTACGTCATTAGCAGTCAATGAAAATTCGACTTGATTTCCAGAAACGGGAATAGCGGTCTCTAACAAAGTTATTTGAGATGGTGTAAAGTTCGATACGCCAAACTCTTTTATTTTCCCCTCTTTTTGTAATTGGGTAATGGCTTCCGCAATAGGTTTGGGATTCATTAGAGGACTTGGTCTATGTAATAAAAAAAGGTCTAAGTAATCTGTTTTTAAATTTTGAAGCGATTGTTCTGCCGACCAAATAATATAATCTTTGGAATAATTATAGTGCTTAACCTTACTATCTCTAGCTTCATTGATAAGCTGAATGCCACATTTGCTTATGAGTTGAATACTATCTCGCGAAATGTCACTTTCAGCAAATGCTTTTCCAAAATGGGTTTCATTTGAATATCCTCCATAAATATCGGCATGGTCAAAAGTGGTAATCCCAAGGGAAAAGCAATGTTGCATGAGACCAACCATTTCTTTGGTCGTAAATTGTTTTCCCCAAGAACCCCATGTCATAGTTCCTGCAATAATTCTAGAGTAGCTATTCTTCTTTTTCATGAGCCTGTGAATTTATAAAATAATCGCTTATAATCTTTAAAATAATAAGCATCTAAATGCTGTTTTAACTTTTCTTTATTGGTTTATTATCTTTCATTACCATATTTTGAAAACCTGTATTACTTGGTATATCAAAAAAACAATTCCATCTTTGAAAATAGGTTTTATAACGGTTATAGCATGAATACCTTAAAAACATCATAAAAATACGAGGGTTAACTTATTTTTTAACCAATTGTTAACAGCTACTCATTGAATAAATTTTCATTTTGCATAACTTTTTATGACTAAACAAATCAACACCAAAATTATTTAAGTTTATATGGAAGAAAATACAACAGTTGACATTAGTGCTGTGAACGAGAAAATTGCTAAAGAAAGTGCTTTTATAGATTTGCTTATATTAGAAATGAACAAAGTAATTGTAGGCCAAAAACATATGATCGAACGTTTGTTAATTGGTCTTTTGGGCCAAGGTCATATTTTACTCGAAGGTGTGCCGGGCTTAGCAAAAACTTTGGCAATAAATACCTTATCAAAGGCCGTTAAAGGAGATTTTAGCCGTATTCAGTTTACACCCGATCTTTTACCTGCCGATGTAGTGGGTACGATGATATTCAATATGAAAGAGAATGATTTCTCTATCAAAAAGGGACCCATTTTCGCCAATTTTGTTTTAGCAGATGAAATTAATCGTGCTCCGGCAAAAGTACAATCGGCATTGCTTGAGGCCATGCAGGAAAAACAAGTTACTATTGGAGACACAACTTTTATATTAGATAAGCCATTTTTAGTAATGGCCACCCAAAACCCGGTAGAGCAAGAAGGAACATATCCTTTACCTGAAGCGCAGATCGACCGTTTTATGCTCAAAACGGTAATAGATTACCCAAAGATGAATGAGGAGCAGTTAATTATGAGACAAAATCTATTGGGTGCCTATGAAACGGTAAAACCAGTTGTTTCACTAAAACAAATTTTAAGTGCACAACAGGCCGTTCGTGAGGTGTATATGGATGAGAAAATCGAAAAATATATTTTGGATATTGTTTTTGCGACCCGTTATCCTGAAAAATATAATCTAGCAGATTTAAAGCCACTGATTAGTTTTGGCGCTTCACCTCGTGGAAGTATAAACCTTGGTATTGCTGCAAAGTGCTACGCCTTTATTAAAAGGAGAGGTTATGTAGTGCCCGAAGATGTAAGAGCAATAGTACATGATGTGCTGCGACATAGAATAGGAATCACATACGAAGCCGAAGCTGAAAATATTACCTCAGAAGAAATCATCAATAAAATAGTAAACGAGATAGAAGTACCTTAAAAAGAG
>QILY01000088.1 GCA_003232155.1 Maribacter sp. | reverse complement strand
TTCATGTTGCACTTCCAGTTCTTCTTGAATACTTTCTTTCAAAGGAGCTTCTTCAAGTTCTTTCAATAAAAAAGAATTGTAGTCATGTTCTTTATAGGCAGTCTGTTGAAAATCAATTAATTGTTGAAGCTCTTTTGAAGTATTTTTATAATCTGATAACTTTTCACCATATTCTGAAAGTACAGTTTTGTTATCAGCTAAAGCATCTATTACCTTTAATTGAAAATCAGCATTCGCCAGTTGCAAGGTTTGATTTTGAGAATGCACATCAATTAACCTATTTCCTAATTGTGATAATACATCTAAGGTAATTGGAGTATCATTAATAAAAGCTCTAGATTTTCCGCTGGGCAGTATCTCACGTCGAATAATGGTCACTGCTTCATAATCTAAATCGTTCTCATTAAAAAACGGTTTCAGGTTATACTTTTCAATTTGAAACTCGGCCTCGATAATACACTTCAGTTCTTTATTACGCAAAGAAGATAAATCTGCCCGTTTGCCCAAGACCAATGAAAGACCGCCTAGGAGAATAGATTTTCCCGCACCTGTTTCACCTGTTATACTGGTAAAGCCTTTAGTGAAAAATTGACATTTAAATGGTCAATTAATGCATAATTTTTTATGGAAAGGTGTATCAGCACTATCTGAAAATATTAGTGCTGTAAAGGTAATTTATATTTAACAAAAAATCCCAACCAATTTTTGGTTGAGATTTTTTGAATTACATCCAATCTTCAATCAATAGACAAAAAACCAAGCACTGCCAGTTTTAACAAGTAAACTGAATGAGTTTATACTCCCATCTTCCACATAAAAATATTGTAGAATTTCATCTCTATCCGAATTCAATAATACGTAGACATTTCTTTTTTGTTCCTCAGAAAGATTTAATTCTAACTTATTTAGCTGTTCTACATTAAGAAGCCATACAATTTGCTTTCTCTTTTCATTTGCCACCTTAAACCCGGGCATCAACCAACCATTTTCTTCATCTACCTCATTTCGAATTGCGTCAATATGCTTGGCAGCTTTTAATCGCATACTATCCAAATTTTCAGAACTTTGATTGGCAAACATATACTTACTAACTACCATTTCTGAAGTTACGGTGGTGTCAAACATTACCTCAGAAAACCCTTTCACAAGTGCAAGGTTATCTTTATTCTCTTGAGAAAAAGAACATCCTGTACTTGAAATAACTACAAAAATCAAAATCATTAGCTTGTTTAACATTTCTCCTTAGATTTAGCGGGTGATTTACCCTTTGTTTTAACAACTTTATTTTTAGAATCAGACTTCATTGCCCGTATTTCTTGACCCAATTTCCCAGGAGAACGACCTTTAAATAATAAACCACCTGTCTGGGAATCTTTAACCGTAGTTTTCGGAAGGTTCAGCCCAGCCAAATTACCCATTTCTATACCGAACTCAGTACAAGCATATGTTTGTAATTGATACTCTTTTGGATAATTTTTTGCATAGTTCAAAATCTTTTTCATTTGAGTTGCATCAATATTCGTCGAAATACTAACATGAAATAAGCTTTCACTATTATCTCGAAGTTCAGAATCATATGTATAACCAACACCAACTCCCAAATCACTAGCGCCTTTAGGAGGATAAAATCCGAAATGCTTTTTCACACCATTTTGTTCTAAACCAATGAACACATGACCCACTTGGTTTTCACCCATCACCTTTTCCGTATTTTCTGTAGGTTGTCGAACGTATATAGTTATTTTACCGCTTTTCTTTTCATCAAAACATTTCAATTCCTCTTTAGGATCTATTTTTTCTCCTTCCGATTCTATTACTATTTTCTTCCAAGGAATTTTAAGATTAATTGGTATAAAAACTCGTCCTTTAGGGCAATCTGAGCTTTTACCGTAAACAGAAGAATTTTTCTGTTGGTTCGTTTGTGGTTTGCCAAAATAACCTTCCCCTACTTCAACTCTTCCTCCTCCACCGTTTCCAGTCGAACTTCCTAACGGCATGGTCGTAGTACCCATAGATGCCCAAGCATACGAACCAGAGGTCGTGCCGGCACTAGGTCTTCCTGGAGTGGAACTTGATGTATTGTTCCTTGAATTACCTGAACTAGTTCCTGAATTGGTAGCAGCTGATCCGCAAGCAGCTGATCCTGTTTTTGAGAAATCAAGAGTTTTTTTAAATTCCTTTAAGCTATAGGTATGAACTATACCTTCAAAAACCTTGCTTGCAGAATCATTAAGTAAGTATTGGACATACTTTTGTTGGTTCTCAAACTCGTACTCCATAACAAAAGGTTTTATCCTATCACCTTTTTTACGTTTTGTTCTAATCAAATTAAAAATACTCTTTTGTTTATAACCATCAACCTGTATGTTAATGGAAAATACTTTATTGCCTATTGAATCTTTTAATTTAATCATGTTGTCTTTATCTAGCCAATATTTATTCTTACCACTAATCCCTTTTGACCATTTAATATCTGAATCGTCGATATTTTTATTAATATCAGCAACTACTTCTTTAATATCCGAAGCCATGATTTCTTCTAAAACAAAAGGATTGATGTTTAATTCTTGATTTTCCAATATCCTTATTTCGTATTCAGTAGATAGATAAGTTTCGTTCTCGCAACTTAAATAAAAAAGAGTCAAAATAGAAAAGGTAAATACTCTTAGGTTTTTTTCATTGTAATAAATCTTATAAGGTTAATATCTTTTTTTATCACACTCATTTACATTAACTATCATGCAAACAAGATATAATACCCTACAAGTCTAATATAAATACTCCTATATTAAATCCTGAATTTTAAGATATATTAAGATTTTGTACTTTTTTTGTATTGATTTGGGGTCAAACCTGTTATTTTTTTTAAAAACGCTATAAAAATTAGATTTAGTATTGAAACCTGATTCCAAAGCTATCGAATCAATAGTGTAACTATCATATGAATTATTCGAAAGCATTTGTTTTGCAGACTCTATCCTAAAACTATTAATCATGTCACTGAATCCATTTTTAGAATATTTACTAATTAGTTGAGATAAATAACCACTGCTAATATCATATCTACCCGCAACCTTATCCAATGACAAATCAGGTTCCAGATACAACCTGTACTGTTTTATATCATTTAAAATTTTTTCAAAAAGGATAATTCGCTTACTGCTCGAAGTTTTCCCATCTAGGTGATTTTGACTTTGAACCGTGCCAATTTTTTTTCTGATAATTTGTCTTTCTTTCAATATCCTTAACTCAGCAACTCCTCTATTACCAATCCAATATATAATAATTGAAATACCAATCCATAAAGGATAATACGATTTGAAGGTCTTAAAATCACTAAAATAAAACAATTGAGTTCCAAGAATCCAAAGAACGTATACAGCTACACCTATCATCAATGTATTTTTCAACCACTTTGTTTCAATTTTTACGTTTTTTAATAAATGGCGTTTAGATTTATTTTCGTAATGAAAAACATCAATAAAAACAAGAATTATGAGCAGTAGTGAAAAACATATAGTGATAATTTCAGCTGTTAAATTATAAGTAGTTAATAACGGCTTTTCAATTTTATATAAATGCATTAATATTTGATACAACATTCCTATAAAAAAAGGAAAAATCACTAATAAGGCAATTCTGATAGTAATGCTTTTTTTTAGGTATTTCCTTGCAAAAAGGTAAAAAAATGGCAAAATCAGTAGTTCAAATTGTAAGTAATAAACCTTCGGAATATTAAATTCCTCTCTAAAACCTATGTCTATTAGCCAATATTGCAAATTACTTAGAGTCATAGATATAACTGTAAGTATTAGAAAGTTTCGAGCTAAAGAAGCATACTTTTTGTTTTTCAAAATAGTAAAGCTGAAAACCAAACCATAAATAATTCCAGAAAAAATAAGTGTATTATAAAAATTGTAGTTCAAATCAAAATCCATAATGTGAATATCGCCAAATAATCATTTAAACCATAAAGCAATGGTGAAAATTTTATTTCACATAACAAATGCACCAATAAAAAGATAATTGGATTTTTTTAATAATTATAGAATCAATATTTTATATCGTTCCAAGTACTCGAAAAATACGGTGCTATCTTATTGAGCATTTCCTTCAACTTTATAATATCTACTTTAGGGCCACCAGAAAATACATTTTGAATCTCATCAGATTTGGTCTCAAAGAAAATCTGTGTCAAAAAAGCATTAGGACGGCGTTTTTGAACAATTTCAAACAATCTCATGGTACCAGCAATCACTTGCTTACCCGTACTATTATTATCTCCCAGAATATCTAAGCCTTTTCTATGATAATTGTACATGGCCACATGATATTCACGATATGTATTCGATAGTAAATCATCTATCAATTCAAATCTGTTTCGGTCTCCTGTTTGGCTCCATCCCGGCGAATTACTACCTTGAGCTTGGGTTACGATCTTTTGGGCTGTCTTAAAATATTCTTTCCCGCCTTCTAAAGAAAAAGTATCGGCATCTAAACCCAACATAATATAAGCGTAGTAAGAAATTACGCTTATCAAATTAGATTCAAAAACATTCTCATTAAATATCAACGGCTGAAATTCAACATATTCAAAAGCAAACTGATTGTCTTTATAAATAAAAATAGGCGTATCATATGAAGTATTAAAAACGGGCCGTACTGACTGTATTTGAATATTACCATCAAACCTATTTGATTCAAATTTAGTAATGGTAATGAAAATTTGGGCATTAATACGCTCGTTTTCCTTATAAACTCTATTCGTCCACCTATTTTTGTTTACAAAATCATTTAAAGAGCGTTCCAAGGTTTTGAAAACCTGCTGATTGGTCTGCGATACCTGATCAGAGTTCACGGTAACTACACAATTAAATTCTTGAGCAGTAACAGCAAATGAAAATGCAAAGAATATAATGACAATTAGAATGTTACGCATGGATTCTAGTTATGATTTCTGATAAAATATCAGCAGCAACTGCCACCTTAGTTTTTAAATCAAACGTTTTAATGTTCGAATTCTTATCTATAAAGGTAATTTTATTGGTCAACTTTCCAAAACCGGCCCCAGTATCGTTCAAAGAGTTGAGTACTATGGCATCTAAATTTTTTCTCTTGAGCTTTCCTTTGGCGTTTTCTATCTCATTTTCGGTCTCTAGGGCAAAACCCACCAAATATTGGTTCTTCTTTTGTTCCCCTAAAGAAAAAAGGATGTCTTTGTTCTTAATAAGTTCGATAGATAACTCATTCGAAACTTTCTTGATTTTCTGGACAGCTACGGTCTTGGGTTTGTAATCTGCAACTGCGGCAGCACAAATAGCAATATCAATGGTTTTATAATGTATATGAACGGCAGCATACATTTCATCGGCAGAAACTACTTTTATAAGTGTAACTAGATCATGATCAATACTTATATGGGATGGTCCCGAAATTAAAATGACCTCTGCACCCAGATTAGCGGCAGATTTAGCCAATTCAAACCCCATTAAGCCTGATGAATGATTACCTATAAATCTAACTGGGTCAATAGCTTCATAAGTAGGTCCGGCAGTAATCAAAACTTTTTTTCCTTTTAGGGGAAGCCCTTCGGATAAATGCTTCTTAATAAAACCGATAATATCTTCAGGTTCTGCCATTCTACCTTCGCCATGAAGTCCGCTTGCCAATTCACCTGAAGTGGCCGGAATCATAATATTACCATACGATCGTAATTTTTCAAACGAAGCTTTTGAAGATGGGTGTTGGTACATATCCAAATCCATCGCCGGGGCAAAGAAAACTTTACATTTTGCAGAAAGATAGGTCGCTAACAATAAATTATCGCTAGTACCATTCACCATTTTAGACAAGGTATTGGCTGTAGCGGGAGCAATGAGCATAATATCGGCCCATAGACCTAATTCTACATGATTGTTCCAATCGACCGTATCATTTTCTTCTTTTACAAATGAAGAAAGTACGGGGTTTTTAGAAAGTGTAGCAAGGGTAAGTGGAGAAACAAAAGAGCTGGCACTTTCTGTTAAAATCACTTTAACATTAGCACCAGCTTTTATCAATAACCGAACAAGAAAGGTTGTTTTGTATGCAGCAATTCCTCCTGAAATTCCTATAAGGATATTTTTACCGCTCAACATGGTTTAAGCGTCTTTCTCTATATTTCTGTGGTATATTTTGTCCATCAACCATTCTTCAACAGCTAAAGCGTGTGGTTTAGGTAATTTTTCGTAGAACTTAGATACTTCAATCTGTTCTTTGTTCTCAAAAACTTCTTCAAGACTATCGCTATAGGTAGCAAACTCTTCTAACTTTTCTAAAAGTTCTTTCTTGATTTCAGAGTTTATCTGTACAGCTCTTTTAGCAGTTATTGATATAGCCTCGTATATATTACCCGTTGGTGCATCAAACTCATTTTTATTAATGGTTTTTGTTGAAACAGGTGCTTTTGAGTTTTTTAAATCGTTCATGTTCATAATGACAACTATTTTATTTTGTTTCTGTGGTATCTGTATAATTCTGTAATTCTTTTTCTATTTTTTCCATCATACTATCAACCTTTTGGGCATATTGGGTATCTGGAAATTTCTTTTTCAATAGTTTATAAGCATCTTTAGCATTATTTAACCTTTCTTTCTTAACTCTATCAAAACTGTTAAAAGCTAAATTAGTAGCTGCCATTAGCCTTCTATAATACACCTCTTCAAAATATATTGAACCTGGATAATCAGAAATAAAATTATCGAAAGAAGTTATCGCCGACTTTGAGTAATCTAAAGAATAAAATTCACCAAGCTTTGTAAACTGTTTGGCAATTTCAAAAGCCTTGCGTTCCTTTTTAGTAGTTAATTCTTTAGCCATTGTATTGGCTTCACTAAAAAATTCAGAATCAGGGTATGTATTTATAAAGATTTGCAATCTTGCCAATGCTTTATCAGTATCAGTTTGATCTAATGAATAATCTGGTGAAAGCTTATAATGGCTTTTTGCACCTATGAACGAAGCTTCTGCCACTTTATCACTTTTGGGGTATGACTTTATAAAGCGCTCAAATTGATATGCAGCGGTATTGTAGTCTTTTCTTTGAAAAAAGGT
>QILY01000001.1 GCA_003232155.1 Maribacter sp. | reverse complement strand
AAGCGTCTGATGTGAAGTACATTATTGTGGGGAAGCAAATTATTTTATCTCCTTCCGGAAAAGCGGCAATACAATCACAGCCTGAGAAAATAATCATTCAGGGGACAGTAAAATCTGCCACCAATGGAAGTACCCTTCCCGGAGTCAGTATTTTATTAAAAGGGACTACCAGAGGAACGGTAACAGATTTAAATGGACACTACTCCATTTCCGCTCCGAAAACGGGAACATTGGTTTTTTCTTATGTAGGCTTCAAATCTCAGGAAATTCCTATTGCGAATCAAAAAATCATTAATATAAATCTTATATCCACAAGTATAGGTTTAAAAGAGTTGGTTGTAATCGGTTATGGATCTGTACAAAAGAGAGATGTGACCAGTGCAATATCCACTGTTTCGACAGAAGATATTGCGTTTCGTCCACTTACTAATGTAGGCGATGCCATACAAGGCATGGCTTCTGGTGTACAAGTGATATCACCTTCGGGGGCGCCTGGCGGAGGAGTGTCAGTAAGAATTAGAGGTTCTACCTCTGTTTTAGCAGGGAATGATCCTCTGTATGTAATTGATGGAATACCAACGATGGATATGAGTAGTATTTCACCACAAGATATTCAATCAATTCAGATTTTAAAAAGCGCAGCAGCAGCAGCAATTTATGGTGCTAGAGCATCAAATGGTGTTATTATAATCACTACCAAGAAGGGGAAAGCTGGGCATATAAATGTTAGCTATAATGGTTACGGTGGTCTTTCTTTTTCAGGTAATATGAAAGTTGTGCCCTTAAATACACCACAATATCGTTCGTTAATGAATGAAATTCTGGGAGAGGGTGCGGTGCCAAGTAATATCACAACAAACACAAACTGGATGAAAGAAACTTTTAAGACGGGGGTTACTCAAAATCATCAAGTGCAAATTAGCACTGGAAATAAGTATATTAAGACTTTTTTATCTTTAGGTTATTTCAGTGATAAAGGGGTAATACATCCCTCAGTTTACACTCGTTATAATTTTATGATGAATAATAATATGCAATTATTCAAATGGTTAAAAGTGGCTTCTATCATTTCTTATGCCAATTCACTTACAAATGGTATTATTCAAGATATTGGTTCAGATCGTGGTGGAGTTATTTTAAGTGCGATTAACACACCACCAATTATCGGTATTTGGGATAAAGAACACCCTTTGCAGTACGCAATAAACCCATATCAATCGTCTTGGGAAAGTCCTTTAGCAGATCTGTCAAGAAAAAATACCACACGAAAGAATAAGTTGTTGATTGATATTAATGCGAAAGTTAATTTTCTTAACGATTTCAAGTATAAAATAAATTTTGGTTTAGATTATAATGGGTATCAAAATGATCAGTTTACCGACCGCACATCTTATGGTAGATCTCAAAATGGAGTTGGCTCAACAGATCGTTCAACAACCACAGTTTGGTTAATAGAAAATACTTTGTCATATAATAAAACTATAAAAAAAAGCACTTTTACTGTTTTACTTGGACAAAGCATCCAATCTTCACATTGGAATAATGCTTATATTTCCGGGAAAGATTTTCCTAAAACATTAAATATAAGCACACTTAATGCTGCAAATCAAATTACCGATGCAGGTACGCAAATCAGTGAGTGGGCTACATCGTCATTTTTTGGTCGTTTAATATATAATTATAATAACAAATATTTGATTAATGTTAGCATGCGTTTTGATGGGTCTTCTAAATTGGCACTAAATAATAAATGGGGGGGGTTCTCTGCAGTTTCTGCTGCATGGAGGATTTCTGAAGAACCTTTTCTGAAAGCTATTAAATCTGTCGTAAATGATTTGAAGATTCGTGTGGGTATTGGTAAGAATGGTAATCAAAATGGGTTACCCGATTATGCTTGGCAGGCATTGTACTCATTTGGAAGAGTTACACCAACAAACCCCCTTTCAGGGCCTTCAATTTACCAAAGTACAATTGAAAACACTTCCTTAAAATGGGAAACTACAACACAAATGGATGCTGGAATTGATGCTTCATTTTTAAATTCTTTAGTGAGTATTTCAATAGATGCTTATTTGAAAAATACTGATGGACTATTGATGAATGTTCCATTACCTCAAGGTGCTGCTCCAGTAAATTACATTACCCGCAATGATGGAAAGATGCAAAACTGGGGCATGGAATTTTCCTTGAACGCTGTAAAACATCATAAAAATTGGTCGTGGAATGCAGGTATAAATATTTCATTTAATCGAAATAAAATAAAGAATTTGGGGTTGGCAAAAGTCTACTACTATGCTCGTACTCCTAATAATCAATATGCGATAAGAGTTGCTCCAGGTTATTCATTAGGTACTTTTTATGGATATATTGCTAAGGGCGTAGATCCAGAAACAGGAAATATGATATATGCTGATTTAAATAAAAATGGCATAATTGATCCTGGGGATCGTACTGTAATTGGGCATGCTCAACCTAACTTCATTTTTGGTATGAATGGTTCGATTTCATACAAAGGCATTGGACTTTCGTTTTTAATACAAGGTACGAAAGGCAATCAAATTTTTAATGCCTCCCGTATTGTGACTGAAGGAATGTATGATAGTAAAAATCAATCAACTGCTGTGTTGAGACGATGGGAACGTCCTGGACAAGTAACCAGCGTCCCTAGTGCCGTATCAAATGGGAGTACATACAATGTGTATAATTCTTCTCGCTTTGTAGAAGACGGTTCTTATCTAAGAATTAAGAGTATTACATTGTATTATTCTTTTCCCAAAAAATGGTTTCGTAATCGTTTACAAGGTTTCAGGGTTTATGCAACAGGAAATAATTTGCTGACTTTGACACGTTATTCAGGATTTGATCCTGAAATTAATTATATGGGAAATAACAGCGTGGTACAGGGCGTTGATTACGGCACTTACCCTCATTACCAGACTATTATTTTTGGTTTTAATGTACAATTTTAAAAAAATAATGTTATGAAACGGAAATATCTCTATCTCACTTTATTGGTAGTAAGTGCTGCTTTCATTGTTAGTTGTAGCAAAACTGGATTGTTAAATAAAGAGCCTCTGTCTCAACTCACAAATAGCACTTTAGGGAAAAACACAAATGATACGGTACGGTTTACTACTGCAGCTCAAGCAGAGGCATTATTGGCCACTTGTTATTCAGATTTTCGAACTGAAATGTATCAATTGGATCTTTTTGTAAATGGCGATATGCGTTCTGATAATTCCTATTATGGAGCTGAAGGGAATCCAGATTATCCTGCAATCGATAATTTTACTGTAAATTCAACAAATGGGAATATTGCCCGGGATTGGAAAGATCTATACTTGATGGTAAACCATGCTAATACAGTAATTATTAATGTCCCTAAAATTTCAGATCCAAGCTTAACTGCATCCCGCCAAAAGCAAATTGTAGCAGAAGCACAGTTTATTCGCGCGTGGGCTTATTTTGATTTAGTTAGATTATATGGGAATATCCCACTTGTGTTAAACGAAGTCCCTGCTATTAATTCGAATAACATTACGCAAGTTTACCCTATTTTGTATCCACCTCAGGTTCCAAGTCCAAAAGTTTATGCTCAAATCATAGCAGATTTACAAGCAGCATTACCATATGTACGGGTAACAGCTCCTAATAAAGGATACGTTACTAAGGGGGCGATATATGCATTATTAGCTAAAGTCTATGCGACCATGGTTCCACTGGATTGGAATAAAGTCAGTGAATATTCTGATTCAGTTATTAATGGCAGGTACGCATTAGTTTCAAATTATGACTACTTATGGGATGGCAATCACAAAAACAGCAGTGAAGCAATTCTTGAAATTAATTATGATGGAAATTGGAATGCCGGTACTGGTGATTGGGGTGCTAGCATGTTTCTTGGTGCCGATTGGAAAAAGTTTGATACACCATCACATGCTTTGGTAAATGCGTTTTTAGCAGCAGGAGATGCAGTGCGTTTTAAATCATCTATTAATTGGCAGGATGTATCTGGAATCTGGACAGATAAGCACTGGTCTTCGAACCAATATCCTTTTAGTAATAAAATTCGTGATTATCAATCCGGTACAAGTGATATTATATTGTTGCGTTTGGCAGAAATTCTTTTGCTTAAAGCCGAAGCTCTTAATGATTTAGGACAAACAGCACAAGCTGCAATGTATATTAATCAAGTACGCAATCGTGTAGGACTACCTAATACAACTGCTAATACTCAGATTGCTATGCGATCAGCAATTGAAGATGAACGTTTTCTTGAATTAGCTTTTGAAGGTAAACGATGGTTTTATTTAGTGCGTACTGACAGAGCTGTAGAGGTTATGGATAAAGTTGAAAATGGTTTGTATAAAGGGCGGGTATCAAAATACAAATATGTTTATCCGATTCCCCAAGAACAAATTGATCTGAATCCGAATTTAAAACAAAATCCCGGTTATTAATTTTAAAAATCTATTATTATGTATTCAATTAGAACAATTTTTCTACTTAGTGTTGCTACATTGCTATTTGTTTCATGCAAAAAAAACAATGTGGTTCGACGTTCTATACCAATTATAGAAAGTGCTTCTTTTGCATCACAAACTGTGATTTATGGAGATTCGATTCTTTTTACAGCAATTGTAAAAGATCCTATTACTCCTTTATCAACATTAAAAGTGCAGCTTTTTATTAGTGATAGTCTTGTGTCAACTCATGTGATTAGAACAAAAGGAAACAGTTCTAATGTTAAACAAAATTTTTATGTTCCTTATTTTGAAAATGCTGCGAACAATGCACCTTTATCGGTCAAACTTACCTTAACCAATGTGGATGGTAACACCATTGACCAGACTTTAAATACTGTAACGGTAAAGCAACCAGTTTTTCAAAAGCTTAAGTTGATTATGGGTATTGACACACTTGCTATGTCCCCAGATTCACTAGTAGCTTATCAGTATGATGCTGCTTGGGTAGGATCAAATAGTGTGCAATTTATGATTGCTTCACCTGATAATAAATACACATGGGCCAATGTGAACGGTAAATTGGGGTTAGCACCTTTACTTAATGGCTCTGTTACCTTACATGATCCGGCTCTTATGACAGCCCAAGCTATTTTTTTTAACACCATGAGTTTTGATTATAACTTTATCGGTAAGCGGGTTTACTATTATGTGAACGATACTTTGTTGAAACCAAACAGTGTTACTGGCACACTCGATGCAGCGCTCACCTTTACCAAAGGACAACAGGTTACTTTTACGGGAACATTTGCAAATATTGATGCGAAGAAAATAGTGAGTCCTGATTATTTCACCAGTATCGGTTCCAATACTTTTAAATTTGCTGCCCCAACTGGAAAATACACGTTGCATTATGATATGGGTCGTCAATTTATTTATGTCGATGTCCCTGGTCAAGTAAAACCGAATGCCTATTGGGTATGTGGTACAGGTCTTGGTAACCCCAATTCCACGACAGCCACCTCAAATTGGGGTTTCGGTTGGGATAATGCAACAAAAACTTACAAAGCATATTATGTGCCCCGAATTGCATCAGGAATATATCAAATCACCTTGTACGTAACTAACAGCGCTAATTTTAAATTCTTTGGTAATACAAGCTGGGGTGGCGAGATCGATGCCGGAACTAATAAAGACTTAACGAGTAGTAATAATAAGAACATTGATTTTACACAATCAGATGGAAATATTCATGTTACCTCGGGTTTTGTTTCTGGTGTATATACGATTACTGTAGATTTAAATGCAAAAACAATTAATTTCACACCTCTGGCCAATTGATAACTGTATTATATAGAGGACCATAGAAAGGTTAGGCGCTTTTTATGGTCCACTTTATTAATTGTTTATAAAGTAAAAACATACACATGAATTTCGGGTTTTGTTTACCTTTCAATTCAGTTTTTAATAGACAAATTGACTAAAAGTTTAATCAATAAAAACATTTAACATAAGTTATCATTATGAAGAGGTTTAGTATTTTGAAAATTTCCGCTATCTTTTTTTTAATAGTCTTGTTCTCTTTTATTACAACTGGATGTACAGAGAATAATAAAAAACCATTACCCCCTTCGCCAAAACATACTAATGATGGTGTGCGTGTTTATATGACCTCCGCAAGTCAACTTTCGTTGTTGTCGGAACAAAACAGTATTTCTTTTTCAAGAGATATTGGAAGTTTTACTTTGGTATTGGATTCAACTACTTTATATCAATCTATTGTGGGATATGGAGCGGCATTGACAGGGTCGTCAGCATATTTATTACGACTACTTCCAGAAAATGAAAGAACTAAAATATTAAAAGACTTGTTTGACCCATCACAAGGAATTGGCATTAGTTATCTTCGTATAAGTATTGGATCTTCTGATTTCTCGTTGGGGAATTACTCTTATTGGGATAAATCCCCAATTAGTAATTTTGCCATTCCTGCAATTGATAAGCGAGATCTCATCCCAATCTTAAAGGATATTTTAGCTATTAATCCAAACATAACAATTATAGCATCGCCTTGGTCAGCACCCGGTTGGATGAAAAATAGTAATTCAATGAATGGTGGAAACTTTCTTAGTTCTCAAATGGGTAACTTAGCTGATTATTTTGTGAAATATATTCAAGCATACGCCAAACTAGGCATAAAAATTAGTATGATCACATTGCAAAACGAACCTTTATATTCGACAACGAAATATCCTACAATGCACATGTCATGGCAACAACAAGATTCGCTTATACGCTACTATGTTGGTCCGCGCTTTGCCCAAACAGGCATTCAAACAAAGATTTTGATTTATGATCATAATTGGGATCATCCTGAATATCCACTAAATATTTTGAGTGACCCCAAAGCCTATCAGTATATTTCTGGCACAGCTTTTCACGGCTATGCAGGGTCAGTCACAGCTATGTCTCTAGTTCATGATGCATTTCCAAATAAAGGAGTTTATTTTACAGAACAATCTGGTGGCGCATGGGGCGGCAGTTTTAGTAATGATTTGATTTGGTTTAATCAATATATTTTTATCGGTACTGCTAATAATTGGTCAAAGACTGCCTTAACTTGGAATTTAGCACTAGATCAGACTGATGGCCCACAAAATGGGGGCTGTAGCAATTGTCGAGGAGTAATTACAATAAATACGAACAATTGGAAGATCACCAAAAATGTTGAATATTATACCATCGGTCAGTTTGCAAAATTTGTTCGACCTGGGGCTTATAGGATTAAAAATACTACAATAGGAGCTCCACCATCTACTTTTTATTTCGCAACATTTATGAATGAAGATGGATCGAAAGTACTTGTAGCATTAAATAGTAATTCTTCTTCCATTTCATATACTGTGAAAGGTGGAAAAAGACAATTTTTGACAAGTCAAATTGGGAAGTCTGTGGTAACATATATTTGGAAATAAATCAATATATGCCAAGAAAAATTGTTTTCATCATTAAGAGGCTAAATATATGGTACTCAATAAAACGTAGTTATCAGAAATTGTCTATTGGAAAGAAGGTAGAATGCAAGAATAATTTAAAAGCAAAAGATTATTAGGTTGGTGAAGCAATAATATATTGATTAAAAAAGGATGTCAGTGGCGTCAATTACTTATGAAACAATTCATTAAAAAGAACTATCAAGGTGAAAAGTGTTTATTACCAATTTCAAAAACGGAAGAAAGATGGCTGCTGATGTAACGTCTTGTCCCCCATACCGAAATGAGAAATAAAAGTAAACCCCTTATGCACTCAGAATCTTGGTTATTAGTATTTTATAAATCGTGGGGCTACCGACCCTCATAACGTGTTTTTTGGGTAGCCCCATTGATTTCTTTGTTTTTACGAATTTCGCTATAACAGAGAAAGATACATCATGAAACATCCATGGCAAAATAATCATTATTTTAACACACACGGGAATAATTATTTTGTCATGGTAAGTTCCATGTGACCAATAAAATATAAAATTATAAACATATGAAAAAATTAACCCCATCATTTGATTATTTTTCCAAGAACAAGAAAGTGAGATATTCGTTGATAATAAGTGTTTCTCTTTTATTATTGATTACTCTTTTTGTTCTTCCGGCTTGTAATCGTTCGGAAAAAGCTGAACGAAGTAATAATAAATCTTATTTCTTGGACCAACTTACCTCAAAAGAAAAAGTTTCTCTTTTGGGAGGCGTGATAATGAGCACAAAACCTATCCCCAGATTGGGAATTCCATCTATTCGTATGAGTGATGGTCCCTTAGGCGTCAGATGGGGTCATGCTACTTCTTTCCCATCAGGCATCGCATTGGCATCCTCATGGGATACTTCTCTCTTACGAGAAGTAGGCCGGGCAATCGGAAGAGAAGTTCGTGGAAAAGGCAGGAATATTATTTTAGGACCTAATGTAAACATCGCCCGCAATCCTTTAAACGGAAGGACTTTTGAAGGTTTTGGAGAAGACCCGTTTTTAACTTCCCTCATGGGAGTGAGCTATATTTTAGGGGTGCAGGAAGAAGGGGTTGGCGCTACTGTCAAGCATTTTGTTGCAAACAGCCAGGAATTTCACCGCTTTACTATTGATGAAAAAATAGATGAGCGTACTTTAAGGGAAATTTATTTCCCGGCTTTCAAGGCAGCGGTGCAAAAAGCACATGTTATTGCAGTTATGGCAGCTTACAACGAGGTAAATGGCCAGTTTTGCAGCGCAAACCATTTTTTATTAAATACTGTTTTACGTAATGAGTGGGGTTATAAGGGGTTAATTATGTCGGATTGGAGTGCCGTTCACAACACTTTTCCAACAGTTAACAATGCCCTTGATTTAGAAATGCCCACCGGTAAGTATTTAAATAAAAAAACTTTGTTACCTGCCATCCAATCTAAAAAGATCAAATTATCCACAATTGACTCAAAGGTGAATAACATTTTGAATACGGCCTATCGAATACAGCTACTTCCTAAAATGAAACACCCACAACATTTGGTAGATTCTCTGCTAAATTCTTCTGAGACAAAGCAGACCGCCTTACAAGCAGCCATTGAAGGAATAGTTTTATTAAAAAACAAGCGTAACTTATTGCCATTAAGGCTTAATAAAAAATTTAAGATTGCAATTATTGGACCCAATGCAGCTTTCGCCAGAACTGTTGGGGGAGGAAGTGCAGAAGTTCAACCATACTTTGCGATTAGCCCGTTGGAAGCCCTTGAAAAAAGCCTGAAAGGAAAAGCAGAACTCCAATATTCGCCAGGAATTCTTTTCCCCTATCCAATTCCGGTGGAACCAAGATATTTTTACATTCCGGAAACCCAAAAAAATGGGTTAAAAGCAGAGTTTTTTCCTAATGATAGTTTAAAAGGGAAACCTATTGTCAAATATGTTAACCAAATTGATTATCGGCAAGGGGGAGCCCAGGAAACACCCATCGCTTCATCTAATGGATTTAAAGGGCCTTTTTCTGTACGTTGGACGGGAAGGTTAAAAGCTCCTTTAACAGGTAAATATACTTTTCGCCTTGCTTCCGGTGGTCCGGTGGTCATGTATTTGAACGAAAAAAAGGTTTTTGAACGAAAAAAAATTAAGGGGTCGGAATCTATTTACAACCCTGAAAAATTTGAAGTATCTTTAATTAAGAATCATCAATATGACATAAAAATTGAATATATTGGCCGCCAGCCTTATAATCCCGACAAGGGCACCAGCTTGCTTGTACAATTAAGCTGGTTGATTCCGGAAAAAACTTCCATTAAAGATGCTGCTCAACTGGCTTCGAAAGCCGATATTGCCTTGGTTTTTGTAGGGACATCAGCAAATTATGAATCCGAAGGTTATGACATGCCCAGCCTTCGTTTGCCGGAAAACCAGGATGAATTAATAAAAGAAGTAGCAGCTAAAAACAAAAACACGGTGGTCATATTAATAACAGGTGCTCCTGTTGAAATGGGACAATGGGTAGCAAAAGTACCGGCCATATTGCAAACATGGTTTGACGGGGAGTATATTGGTACTGCTATAGCACAAATTTTGACAGGAAAAGAAAACCCTTCTGGAAAATTACCGATAACATTCCCAAAAAGCTGGCGTCAGGAACCCTTATCAATCCAAAATTATAGAAATAACGATTCGTTACTTTCTTACTCGGAAGGCATATATGTTGGATACCGGTATTTCGATACAAAAAATATAACCCCTTTGTTCCCATTTGGATATGGTCTTTCTTACACAACCTTTAAATATAGTAATTTAAAGTTAGACAAAAAAGCTACAAACGGGCAGGTTGTTTTGAATGTCTCTTTTGACATAACAAATACCGGAAAAAGAAAAGGAAATGAAATTGCACAGGTTTATGTCCATGAAGAAAACCCCAAAATTGACAGGCCTGTAAAAGAATTGAAAGGTTTTGTACGTGTTTCACTCCATCCGGGCGAAACAAAAACTGTAAATGTGAAACTAAATAATGCGTCTTTTCAATATTTTGACCCAAATACAAAGAAATGGACAATGGACGAGGCAAATTTTGATATTCTTGTTGGATCTTCTTCGAGAGATATTCTTTTAAAAAGAAAGATTAGCTTGCCGGATTAGTTTTTTAAAAATGAATTAGTA
>QILY01000059.1 GCA_003232155.1 Maribacter sp. | reverse complement strand
GTAAAAGCAAAATTAGCTGCCCTGAAAAATTCAGGAAAGCAAGTTGCTTTATTGACACAGACCTATGCTAGCCCCTCTACTTCAAGATTGATAGAGGAATTCAAAGTAGCTCAAGGTAATGTAAATCATGTTACTTATGATGCTATTGCCGAAGATACTGCGATAACGGCTTTTGAAAATAGATATGGTGAGCGTGCTTTAGCGGATTATAATTTTGAAAAAGCAAGCTTAATTGTTTCTTTCGGCGCAGATTTCTTAGGAGATTGGCAAGGTGGGGGTTATGATAGTGGCTATTCAAAAGGCCGTATTCCAAAGAACGGAAAAATGTCTAAGCATATTCAGATCGAGGCGAATATGTCAATGACCGGAGCAAATGCAGATGTCCGTATTCCGTTGACTCCACAATTCCAGAAAATCGCACTCGCGTATGTTTATACCAAGCTAAATGGTGGAAATGCCAGTATTGAGATGGATACTAAGTATGTTGCGAAACTGGATAACCTTATAGCGGATATTAGAAAAAACAAAAGCGCAACTGTTGTTGTTTCTGGTATTGATGATATAAACGTGCAAACTATTGTTTTGGCCATCAACGAAATGTTAAGTAGTGCAGCTTTTGATGCAAAAGCACCAAAATATATAAGACAAGGAAATATAAAGGCAGTTAATACTTTAATTGCAGATATGAAAGCAGGTAAGGTTGGTGCTGTTATTGTAGACGGTGTGAACCCTATGTATTCTTTGCCAAATGCTGCTGATTTTAAAGCAGGATTGGAAAAGGTAGATATGTCCCTTACTTTTTCAAGGAATTGGAACGAGACCACTGAGGTTTCAACACATACTGCTGCATCAAATCACTATTTAGAGTCTTGGGGCGATGCAGAGATCAAAAAAGGGAACTATAGTTTAATGCAGCCTACAATTCGTGAGCTGTTCGATACTAGACAATTTCAAGGGGCATTATTAAAATGGATGGGTAGCGATAAAAGCTATTACGATTATATAAAAGAGACTTGGACTACTTTCGTATTGAACGGAAGTGATTGGAGTAAAGCATTGCAAGATGGTATTTTTGTTGCTGCCTCCGATGTGATGAACAGTGATGCTGACCCTAAAATGATGGTTGCCGGTCAAGATAAGGAGGCTGAAGCAGCTATGATTGCGTCTGAAAATACTACTTCAATTAGTTCATCGGTTCGTAGTTTGGCAAATGCTACCAGTGGTGGTGCAATGGAATTGATATTGTACTCTAAAGTAGGTATGGGTGATGGGCAGCAAGCTAATAATCCATGGTTACAAGAATTTCCAGATCCAATTACGCGGGTTACTTGGGATAATTATGTGACGGTTTCCAAAGCTGATGCGGCAAGGCTGGGTCTGGAAAATTGGAATGTAGCTAATGGAGGTTTGAATGGTAGTAAAGCGAATTTAACCGTAAATGGTGTTTCGATTGCCAATGTGCCGGTTATTGTTCAACCAGGTCAGGCGATTGGTTCAGTTGGACTTTCGTTCGGTTACGGTAAAAAAACAGGAATGAAATCTGAGATGCAAACAGGGGTAAATGCCTTTGTTTTGTATCAAGGATTTAACAATATACAATCGGTTACGGTTGAAAAAGCAGCAGGTGAGCACGAGTTTGCATCTGTCCAGTTGCAAAAAACATTAATGGGTAGAGGTGATATAATTAAGGAAACTATCTTAGAGATATTCAATACCAAAGACCATGCAGAATGGAATGAAGTTCCAGTGGTTTCTTTGAACCATAATGAAGTACCGGCAACATCAGTTGACTTATGGACTAGTTTTGACCGTTCTATCGGTCATTATTTCAATATGTCAATTGACTTGAATGCATGTACGGGTTGTGGGGCATGTGTTATTGCATGTCACGCTGAGAATAATGTACCAGTAGTTGGTAAAGAAGAAGTGCGTAAGTCTAGAGATATGCACTGGCTGCGTATCGATAGATACTACTCTTCTGAAGATACTTTTGAAGATGATAATACAAAGAAAGATGAATTTGATGGCCTTTCGGGAGATAAAGGTTCTTTAAGCGGTTTTGGTGAGTTGGAAGATCCATCTGCTAATCCGCAAGTAGTTTTCCAACCTGTTATGTGCCAGCACTGTAACCACGCTCCTTGTGAAACAGTTTGCCCGGTTGCGGCAACATCGCATGGGCGTCAAGGTCAGAATCAAATGGCATATAACCGTTGTGTAGGTACAAGGTATTGTGCGAACAACTGTCCGTATAAAGTGCGTAGGTTCAACTGGTTCTTATATAACAATAATGAAGAGTTTGATTACTATATGAACAATGATTTGGGTAAGATGGTTGTCAATCCTGATGTAAACGTTCGTTCTAGGGGTGTTATTGAAAAATGTTCTATGTGTATTCAAAAAACACAGAAAACAATTCTTGACGCCAAAAGGGATGGTCGTGTTATCGAAGATGGTGAGTTCCAAACCGCATGTTCATCAGCATGTAGCAATGGAGCCATTGTATTTGGTGATGTTAATGACAAAGAAAGTAAAATTGCTGAGTTGAAAAAAAGTGACCGTATGTACCATTTATTGGAGAGTGTAGGTACACAGCCTAACGTATTCTATCACGTTAAAGTGAGAAATACCAACGAAGCATAATCAATACAATAAGAAAGTAACTATAATAAAAGTCTATGGCGTCGCATTACGAAGCACCTATACGAAAACCCTTAGTACTTGGAGACAAAGGCTACCACGATGTAACTGTGGATATTGCAGCTCCTGTTGAAGGGAGAGCCAATACGCACTGGTGGATTGTTTTTTCCATTGCCCTGGCAGCATTCCTTTGGGGTGTTGGTTGTATTGTTTATACAATTTCCACAGGTATTGGTACTTGGGGTCTTAACAAAACTGTAAACTGGGCTTGGGATATTACCAACTTTGTATGGTGGGTAGGTATTGGTCATGCAGGAACTTTGATTTCTGCCGTACTATTGTTATTCCGTCAAAAATGGAGAATGGCAATTAACCGTTCTGCAGAGGCAATGACCATATTTTCGGTTATTCAGGCAGGGTTGTTCCCAATTATTCATATGGGTCGTCCTTGGTTGGCGTATTGGGTATTACCAATTCCAAACCAATTTGGTTCTTTATGGGTAAACTTTAACTCACCTTTACTTTGGGATGTATTTGCGATATCAACATATCTATCGGTTTCTTTAGTATTTTGGTGGACAGGTTTATTGCCTGATTTTGCAATGATCCGTGATCGTGCAGTATTACCTTTCCAAAAGAAAATATATAGTCTATTGAGTTTCGGATGGAGCGGTCGTGCAAAAGACTGGCAACGTTTTGAAGAAGTATCTTTGGTTTTAGCAGGTTTGGCGACACCACTTGTACTCTCCGTACATACTATTGTATCCTTTGACTTTGCAACATCGGTGATTCCAGGGTGGCATACCACTATTTTTCCTCCTTACTTTGTTGCGGGAGCAATTTTCTCAGGTTTTGCGATGGTGAACACGCTATTGATCATCATGCGTAAAGTTTGTCATTTAGAAGATTATATTACGGTACAACATATTGAATTGATGAACATTGTTATTATGTTGACAGGTTCTATTGTGGGTTGTGCTTACATCACAGAACTTTTCATGGCATGGTATTCAGGTGTTGAATATGAACAATATGCATTCCTAAACAGAGCGACCGGACCTTACTGGTGGGCGTATTGGTCAATGATGATCTGTAATGTATTCTCTCCACAGTTTATGTGGTTCAAGAAATTACGAACCAGTATCATGTTCTCTTTCTTTATCTCTATTGTAGTAAACATAGGAATGTGGTTTGAGCGCTTTGTGATTATTGTGACTTCATTGCACCGCGATTACCTTCCATCTTCATGGACAATGTTCTCGCCTACATTTGTAGATATTGGAATATTTATCGGAACTATTGGTTTCTTCTTTGTACTCTTCTTATTGTATGCAAGAACCTTTCCCGTAATTGCTCAAGCAGAGGTGAAGTCTATCTTGAAATCATCTGGAGAAAAATATAAGAAACTTAGAGCTGCAGGAAAGCCTTTGTATGAAATAGGGACAACAGCTGCCCATACAAAAACCGTAGTTGAAGAGAAAGCAGAACCTAAAGCTTCTGAAAAAAAAGATGTTTCAAGTTTGCTGGATTCTATAGGAACATTTGACCCGGCAACTGAATCTGCTGATGATTTGAAAAAAGTAAAAGGTATTGGCCCTCAAATGGAGAAAACCTTGAATCAGATAGGCATATTTACATTTGCTCAAGTAGGTCGTATGACTGAAAAAGAATATAATTTATTAGATTCAATAACAGAATCTTTCCCTGGTAGAGCGCAACGTGATGATTGGGCCGGTCAGGCAAAAAAGTTGAATAGTAAATAGTATAAAGTAAACAGGAATTAGTTTAAAGTTCATGTTTTTTGAACTTGAACTTGAATTTAAAAAAAATATGGCATCTAAAGTTATACAGGCATTTTATAATGATGATGATGTGTTGATGCACGCCGTCAAAAAAGTGAAAGCTGCCAAGCATCATATCGAAGAGGTATATTGCCCTTTTCCCGTTCACGGTTTAGATAAAGCTATGGGGTTGGAACCAACACGTATTGCAATTACATCTTTTATGTATGGTTGCGTGGGTCTTATCATTTCTATTGTAATGATGAACTACATTATGATTTCCGATTGGCCACAAGATATAGGTGGTAAGCCAAGCTTTAGTTATATTGAGAATATGCCAGCTTTTGTGCCGATTATGTTTGAGCTGACCATATTTTTTGCAGCGCACTTAATGGTAATTACGTTTTATTTGAGAAGTAGATTATGGCCTTTCAAAGAAGCTGAAAATCCTGATGTGAGAACTACAGATGATCATTTTTTGATGGAAATCGAAATTCACGATAATGAAAAAGAATTACGTGATCTGTTATCAGGTACAGGAGCCGTAGAGATTAATATATCAGAAAAAAACCTTCATTGAATATGAACAGTTTTATTAAAATAGGAGTTGTACTTGGTTTGGTGGTTACGCTTGCAGCATGTGCTGATAAAAGCAGGCCCAACTATCAATTTATGCCGAATATGTACAAGGCCGTAGGTTATGAAACCTATCAAAAAGTAGATTTTCTTCCAAATGGTTTAGAAGCAATGCACCCTCCAGAAAATACTATCAATAGAGGTTGGATGCCTTACGGAATAGAGAATACTATTGAAGGAAAAGAATTGGCACGTTTGAATATAAGCCCTTTAGATACACTCCAAATAGAAGTTAACCTGGCTAAAGGTGCGGAATTATACAATATTTATTGTGCTATTTGTCATGGACCTAAAGGAAAAGGACAGGGTACATTGGTGAAAAGGGAAAAAATCTTGGGCGTACCCAGTTATGATGATGTAGCCCGTGATGTTACTGTAGGAACAACGTATCATACCATTCAATATGGTTTGAATTCTATGGGCTCCCATACATCGCAAATGAATACTGAAGAAATGTGGCAAGTTTCTGAGTATGTCATGAAATTGAAACAAGACTTAACAAAATAATACATAGATTTTAGATATGTACACAGTTTCGAATAGATTAAAAATTGGTTCTATCATTTTAATGGCAGTTGGGCTATTAGGTATAGGCTACGGTTTTCTTACAATGCCAGGAACGGTTGAGGAAGCAAAAGCAATAGTAGCCAGTCAAAGTGACGGTCACGGAGATTCTCATGGTACAGAGAGTGAAGCTGATTATATGAAAGAATCGGGACATAACACAGAGGCAGGCGGTCATTCCGTATCTGAAGCAGAACATGATGAACATGTATTGCACCAATTACAGAACAAACCATGGGCAGCGCTATACGTGGCAGCTTTCTTTTTCTTTATGATAGCTTTAGGGGTACTGGCATTTTATGCAGTACAAAGAGCGGCGCAAGCAGGTTGGTCACCTTTATTGTTTAGGGTAATGGAAGGCATTACAGCATATCTGGTGCCTGGTGGAATTATTGTATTCGTAATATTGGTATTATCAGTAATGCACTATAACCATCTCTTTATTTGGATGGATGCCGATGTTGTTGCACATGATGCTTTGCTTCAAGGAAAATCAGGTTATTTGAACCCTACTTTCTTTTTGATCCGTGCTGTTATTTTCTTGGCAGGATGGATCGGATATCGTGAGTATTCCAGAAAATTGTCTCTTGCACAAGATGAAGCTACTGATAATGCTAACTTTAAATTGAATTTTAGAATATCAGCTGCATTCTTGGTATTTTATTTGATTTCAGAATCTATCATGTCTTGGGATTGGATCATGAGTGTTGAGCCACATTGGTTCAGTACTTTATTCGGTTGGTATATATTCGCCAGTATGTTTGTATCCGGTATTACCGTAATTGCTATGGTAACCATCTATTTAAAATCAAAAGGATATTTAGAAGATGTAAACGATAGCCATATTCATGATTTGGCCAAATTCATGTTCGGAATCAGTATTTTCTGGACCTACCTTTGGTTTTCACAGTT
>QILY01000054.1 GCA_003232155.1 Maribacter sp. | reverse complement strand
CAAGACGAGTTCATTTCTTATATTTGTGAAGTTAAAATGAATCAATGAGAAATTTTTTCAATTTTTTAAGGAGTAGAACTTTTATTATACAGCTTGGCCTCGCGCTTTTGGCTGTTATAATATTGGTATTCTCATTATTACGATGGTTGAATAATACAACTAATCATGGTGAATTTGTTGAGGTACCCGATTTTTCTAAAATGTCAGTAATGGATATGCGAAAAGCGGTCGAAAATGCAAATTTGCGTTATGAGGTTTTAGATTCAGCAAATTATAGCCCTAATTACCCTCGCTTTTCTATTATAGAACAAGACCCACCAGCAGGGAATAAAGTGAAAGAAAATCGTAAAATATATTTTACCATAAACCCTTCAGGCTATAAAAAAGTTACGGTGCCCAATATTATACAAGTTACCCAACGCAACGCTTCTTCAATGTTACGCGCAGTTGGTCTTGATGTGCAGCGTGTTACTTATATTGATGAATTAGGAAAAGATATGGTGTACTATATTAAGTATAAGGGTAAGCGTATAAATACAGGAGATAAGCTACCCAAAACCTCAAAGGTAGAATTAGTGTGTGGTAATGGTACAATTACCAGTCGGGCAAAAATAAAAGCAGATTCAGAATAACGTATGGAGCCTCAAAATGGTCCTGAACTTCAAGAAGACGAGCTTTTTGAGCATCATAAAATTGTAGCACCCAAAGGTCAAAAGCCACTCCGTGTAGATAAATTTTTGATGAATTTCATTGAAAATGCAACCCGTAATAAAATACAGCAAGCTGCCAAAGATGGTAATGTATGGGTAAATGCAGCTATTGTAAAACAGAATTATAAGGTAAAAGCTGGTGATGAGGTAAAGGTGATGTTCGAGCACCCGCCGCATGAGTTTTTGTTGGTTCCTGAAGATATTCCATTAGATATTGTTTATGAAGATGATGTACTATTGGTAGTCAACAAACCTGCTGGTATGGTTGTGCACCCTGGTCACGGAAATTATTCAGGTACACTCATAAACGCCTTAATATATCATATTGATAACCTCCCCATAAATAGTAACGAACGCCCAGGTTTGGTGCATCGTATTGATAAAGATACTTCTGGTTTATTGTTGGTAGCTAAAACTGAAGCTGCGATGACGCATTTGGCCAAACAGTTTTTTGATAAAACCTCAGAACGTGAATATGTGGCCATTGTATGGGGCAATATGGATGATGATGAAGGAACTATTGAAGGTAATATAGCGCGCCATCCTAAAAATAGACTTCAAATGCATGTTTTTCCTGATGGAGAGGAAGGAAAAGATGCGGTAACGCACTACAAGGTTATTGAGCGTTTGGGCTATGTGACTTTGGTTTCTTGTAAATTAGAAACGGGGAGAACACACCAAATTCGTGTGCATATGAAATATATTGGACATACTTTGTTCAATGATGAGCGTTATGGCGGCGAAAAAATAATGAAGGGCACCACGTTCACGAAATACAAACAATTTGTTGAAAATGCCTTTAAAGTTCTGCCAAGGCAGGCATTACATGCTAAAACATTGGGGTTTGTACACCCCACGACAGGTGAAATGATGCGGTTCAATTCTGAAATTCCAGAAGATATGGCCAGTTGCATTGAAAAATGGCGAGACTATTCCCGACATAGCCAGTAGGCTATAGATTACTTCAATAGCTTTATTGAGAACTCTTTTAGGGCATCATAGGTTATACCAAAAATTGGTTTTATTTTTATATAAAATTATTAAAAAATGAAAATTGTTATATCTCCGGCAAAATCATTGAATTTTGAAAGTGAACTGCCCACTACTAAATATACACAGCCTAATTTTTTAGAGCAGTCAGAAAAACTCAATAAGATATTGGCCAAGAAAAAGCCGAAAGCTTTATCTGAGCTTATGGGTATTTCTGATAATCTGGCACAATTGAATTGGGAGCGTAACCAACAATTTTCTACCCCATTTACACTGAAAAATGCACGCCCTGCAGTATATGCATTTAACGGCGATGTATACCAAGGTCTTGATGCTTATACCATTTCTGAAAAGAATATAGATAAACTTCAAGATACTTTACGAATTTTATCAGGTCTTTATGGCATATTACAACCTTTAGATTTGGTACAACCCTATCGATTGGAAATGGGTACTTCATTGAAAGTGGGGCGTAAAAAAAATCTATATGAATTTTGGAAAACCGACTTGACTGCACATTTGAATGCAGAGTTGAAAGATGATGAACTCTTTGTTAACCTGGCTAGCAACGAATATTTTGGAGCTATTGATGAAAAAACACTTAAAGTACCTGTAATTACACCAATTTTCAAAGACTGGAAAAATGATAAGCTAAAGGTTATCAGCTTCTTCGCTAAAAAAGCAAGAGGGTCAATGGTACGTTATATTATAGATTCAAATGCAAAGACTTTAGATGATATCAGAGGTTTTGATTTAGATGAATATATCTTCAGTAAAGAGCACACCTTAAAAGAGAACCAACCCGTATTTATTAGATAGAATATTTTCCAAAAGCTACCGTTTTAATTTTATAACATCTATGTATAAAATTAAGAGCATGAAAAATCCAATTATTTTACTTTGCACAATTTTGTTTTTCGCTATCGGATGTACTGATCGTGATGATGATATAACAGGGGTCAATATTCGTATAAAGAACAATAGCAGTGTTGATTTTGATGAAGTTCAAGTAGGAGATGCTGAAAATGTACATAATAATGTAGCAGCTGGTGACTTTTCAGAGTATTTGGTATATGATATTGCTTTTCAATTTGCGTTTATTGAAGCAAAATCCGGCGATGGGACTTATATACTTCAACCTATTGATTTTGTTGGTGAAACCCCATTAGAGATAGGTTTCTATACCTATGAGCTTAGTATTACTGAAGAGGGTAATATTTCTTTGAATTTTATAGTGGATTAAGTATTTGTTGAGAAATAACTGAAGCGTAAAATGTTTCTTCACACCCATCCATACAAACCTTTTCTATTTCCAGAAGCTACAAAATTGATTGTAGGCACACTTCCACCCCCTAGATTTACTATAGGTGAGCTAAAAAAGGAAGATGTTGATTTTTGCTATGGAAGTAAAAATGGTATGCTTTGGCCTATTTTAGATAAAATTTTCAGCCTTAATCTACAATATGAACCTACTGAATTTGCTGTAAAACAACGTAAATATTTTTTACTCGAACATAAAATAGGAGTGTGCGATATTGTACATAGTGCCGAGCGTGAAAAAATAGATGCTTCTGATTTAGGTATGCAAAACATAAAGCTAAGAAACCTTTTGGGTTATTTGCGGGAATACAAAAATGTAGATACACTTTTGTTCACCGGTGGAAATAGCAAAAACGGTCCAGAGTACTTTTTTAGAAAGCATTTAAAAGAATACGGCTTGCAATTAAAAGTTGTCTCTGATATAGTTCCAAGAGTTCATGAATTTGTTTTACCCAAAGATGTCACCCTGAGCGTAGTCGAAGGGCTAGGAACAAAAGAGGTAAATAATATTCGAAAAATAAAAACTATATCACTTACAGCACCGTCAGGAGCTGCCAATAGGGCAATAGGTAGTATGGATGCATATAAAAGGTTGAAAGATGAAAATCCAGATTTTAATACGCTAGATTTCAGGGTGATGCAGTATAGAGAATTCTTTTCGCTATAGATTTTAATAATGTGGATTGTCTCCTTGAGGGGCGACACAGCGAGAGCTGTGGACGAGCTGAAGAGTGGCAGGGTGTTTAACGAAATTCCCGCCTTCACGAGAATGAAACTAAATTAACACCTATCTTCCAAAAAATATTGTTGTGAAGCTTGTTGGTTTTGTGGTGTAAGGT
Source organism: Maribacter sp. (assembly GCA_003232155.1). GTDB lineage: Bacteria > Bacteroidota > Bacteroidia > Flavobacteriales > Flavobacteriaceae > Maribacter_C. The sequence continues at coordinate 2,672 of QILY01000054.1, read as the reverse complement.
ATTTATTTTGTGATTTAAGCAAGGCCAGATTCTTAATACGCTTAATTATAACGATATTTGAGGTCGAATTTACCAGTGGTACTTTCTATGGATGTGAAAAAATGAATATTGGTACAATAAGGAAAATATATGCAACAATCAGAGCGGTTAGTAGAGTTTAAAAAATCAGTCAATAACAAGTTTAATGTATATAATAGCTTGTTTTTGAATTTGCCCTATCATAATATTGAAAATGTAGGTATGATAATTCCTTTGATGTTAGATCAATGTCAAAAGGGGCTCAAATCTGGCCTTAACCCAAGAGAGATCTTAGAATCCTTTTTTCAGAATTATGCCAATATTGAATCTGAGCAAGACCGCATTGATTTTATGTTCCGTATTATACAATATGTAGAACGCCAAGTGGTTTTGTATGATAGTGTTGAAGATGCGGCATTTCCTAAATTGCATGAACATACAAGTTCACTATCGATTAAAGATTATTTTCAATTAGTGGACCAGACTAAAAGTTGGGATCAAATTGCAGATCAACTGTCTAATTTTAGTGCTCGAATTGTTCTTACGGCACACCCGACCCAGTTTTATACTCCAGCTATTTTAGATATAATTGCGAATCTTAGATCTTTGATACTAGAAGATAAGATTGATGAAATTGATGTGACTCTTCAGCAACTAGGTTTAACCTCTCTGATCAATGCAAAGAAGCCTACGCCTTTAGATGAAGCTAAGAATATAATATACATTTTAAGAAACGTATATTATGATGCGGTCGGCGACCTTTATTCTTATATAAAGTCAAACATCGGAAACCGTGATTTTGAGAACCATAATATTATGAAGTTGGGTTTTTGGCCTGGTGGTGATCGTGATGGTAACCCTTTTGTTACCGCTGATATTACGAATGATGTAGCTGATGAACTTCGTATTAACTTGATGAAATGCTATTATAACGATTTAAAGAACTTACAGCAAAAACTGACATTCAAAGATCTTCAAGCGTCGATAACACAGCTCAGAAATAATCTGTACACGGCTATGTTCAACCCTAAGAAAACGGTAAGTTATGAAGACATTATAACCCCTTTACTTGCTATTCGAGGGTCATTGATTACAAAGTACCACGGATTGTATTTAAGAGATTTGGATCAATTCATCGATAAGGTAAAAATATTTAAAACGCATTTTGCGACCTTAGATATTCGCCAAGACCATAGTCAACATAGGTTGGTCGTAGAAGCTATTTTAAAGAAAAATGCAATTATTTCTGAAAGTATCGATGAACTTTCTGAAGTAGAATTACAGGATATATTGTTGCACAAAAAGTTTAAACTCTCTTCTGATGATTTTGAAGAAGGTATTGTACGTGATACCATAAACAATATCTCACAGTTAAAGAACATTCAAGCAAAAAATGGTGAGGAGGGTTGTAATCGTTATATTATTAGTAATTCAGAAGATATATTTTCTATTCTTTTTGTCTATGGATTATTTCGATGGATGGGTTGGGAAGCCAATGAAATCACTTTTGATATCGTTCCTCTTTTTGAAACTATGGTAGGTATGGATCGCGCAGAAGCTACCATGAAACATATGTTCAATTTGCCTGAATATAATGAACACTTGAAACGAAGAAATAAGAAACAGACCATTATGTTAGGTTTTTCTGATGGTACCAAAGATGGGGGGTATTTAAAAGCGAATTGGTCTATTTTAAAAACAAAAGAAAGCTTATCGGCTCTATGTGCAGAGAATGATATCAAGGCCATATTTTTTGATGGGCGTGGTGGGCCACCGGCACGTGGTGGTGGAAAAACCCATCGTTTCTACGCAGCACAGACCAAAGATATTGCTAATAATGAGATTCAGTTGACCATTCAGGGGCAGACTATTACCAGTACATATGGTACTAAAGAGCAGTTTGTATATAACTGCGAACAATTGTTGACAGCGGGTTTATCAAATAATATTTTCGGAAAAGAAAATGTAATTTCAAAAACATCACGAGATTTGATCGAGGAGTTATCTAATCTAAGTTTTGAAAAATATAATGCTCTAAAACACCATGATAAGTTCATGTCATATCTTGAAGATATGAGTACCTTAAAGTATTATACCAAAGCTAATATTGGTAGTAGGCCTGGTAAACGAGGTAATAAAGCCAAGTTGGAACTCACTGATTTAAGGGCCATTTCATTTGTAGGTTCTTGGAGCCAATTGAAACAAAACGTACCTGGGTATTTTGGCTTGGGCACTGCAATACAGACACTTAAAGACCAAGGTAGGCTAGAAGAAGTTAAGACCTTGTACAATGAAGTTCCTGTGTTTAAAGCTTTGATGCTCAATAGCATGATGTCTTTGTCAAAATGTTATTTTGAGTTGACCAGCTATATGAAAGAAAATGAAACTTATGGGGATTTTTGGATGATTCTCTTCAATGAATATAAGCTATCAAAAGAAATGCTGTTACTTATCTCAGATATGGATATTCTAATGGAACATGAAGCCGTATCTCGTGAATCTATCAAGATTAGAGAAAATATTGTATTGCCTCTGTTGGTAATTCAACAATATGCCCTTCAGAAAATAGGGGACAATACTGACTATAAAGAACTGTACGAAAAAATAGTGACAAGATCTCTTTACGGAAATATTAATGCCAGTAGAAATTCTGC
>QILY01000215.1 GCA_003232155.1 Maribacter sp. | reverse complement strand
TCGATGCCGAGCAATACAAAAATGACCAAACCCAACTCATTGACTTGGATGGGAAGACCATGACCCCAGGTTTAATAGAAGGACACGGTCATTTTATGGGATTGGGGTATAATGAATTAAACCTTGATTTGATAAACACTACCAGCTATCAAGAAATAATAGATGCCGTAGCTTCAGCAGTTCAAAAAACTGAACCAGGAGAATGGATTATTGGTAGAGGATGGCATCAAAGTAAATGGACAGAAATGCCTGCCGATACGGTAAATGGCTTTCAAACACATTACAAATTAAGTGAGGTGTCCCCTGATAATCCCGTGTACTTAAGTCATGCCAGTGGTCATGCTGGTTTTGCCAATGCCAATGCCATGGAAATTGCGGGGGTGCAAATTTTGTCTAAGGATGGTGTAAACAAATTCGTGGTAGAAGGTGGGGAAGTAATGCGTGACGCATTAGGGAGACCTACAGGTATTTTTAACGAGCGTGCCCAGGGTTTGATTACCCAGCATATTCCTGAGAACACCCCTGAGAAAGATGCCAAAGCTTTTGAACTTGCCGTAGCTGCCTGTCACCGACATGGTATTACTAGTTTTCATGATGCCGGTATTGGTAGGGAAACCATTACTCTCTATAAAGAAATGAAAACGGCTAATAAAATGAAAATCCGCCTATACGCTATGCTTACTGGCTGGGATAAAGAATTGCTTGGTGAATGGTATAAAAAAGGCCCTTTAGTCGACCCCGATCATTTGATGACCATTCGCTCGGTAAAATTGAACTGCGATGGTGCCTTAGGCTCTCGCGGGGCTTGGCTATTGGAACCCTATACGGATAGACCAGGTCACTTTGGCCACGAAACGCTACCCATGGATTTTGTAAAAGAAACGGCTTTGAATGGCATAGAATACGGTTTTCAAGTTTGTGCACATGCCATAGGTGATCGGGCCAATAGGGAAATACTTGACCGGTATGAAGCCGCTTTTAACGAATTGCCCAAGCTAAAAACCGATCACCGATTTCGAATTGAGCACGCGCAGCATTTACATCCAGATGATATTCCACGTTTTGCCCAGTTAAAAGTGATTCCGGCCATGCAAGCAGTACACATGTCCTCAGACAGGCCTTGGGCCATTGACCGTTTGGGAGAACAAAGAATCAAAGAAGGGGCTTATATGTGGCAAACCTTGTTACAAAGTGGTGTTCCGATCGTAAATGGTACCGATGTTCCCGTAGAACCCTTGAACCCAATTGCGAGTTTGTATGCGAGCGTAAGTAGAAAAACCTTAAAAGGCACCCCTGCTGGCGGCTATGAGCCTGAACAGAAAATGACCAGAGAACAAGCCCTGAAGTCGTACACATTAGATGCCGCCTATGGCGCTTTCGAAGAAGATATTAAAGGTTCTATTACAGTGGGCAAACTAGCCGATTTCTCTATTTATAGTCAAGACTTAATGACAGTAGAAGAAGATGAGTTTTTAAACACAGAGATAACCATGACCATTTTTGATGGAAAAGTGGTGTATACGAAAGATGAAAAACTTAAGTAATATGTAACTATTGTCACCAAGTCAAAAGGAGGTGATGTTATATTTTTGAAGAGAAACTAATCAATAAAATATAAAAGTGTATGAAAAATAGCAGTATGAAATTGAATAAAAAAATACTGTGGATCTTATGGGCATTTCTTGTTTCGGTTTCAACGTTTTCACAACTTATAGTAGAGAATGCAAAATTTGACAAAGAATTAAAAAAACTGCTTTCCCATAGTGTTAAGGAAATACTTCCGAAGGATATTGACTCTAAAGATGCTATTCTATTTCTTGATTCAAGAGAATTACAAGAATACCAAACCAGCCATATAATGAACGCACTTTATGTTGGTTATAATGATTTTGACCTAAAGCGTATGGATTCCGTTCCAAAAGGTAAAAAAATAGTAGTGTATTGTTCAGTAGGATATCGAAGCGAAAAAATTGCAGAAAAACTTAAAAAAGCAGGTTTTAAAGACGTTTCTAATCTTTATGGAGGTATTTTTGAATGGGTAAACAATGAAAAACCGGTTTATAATGCCAATGGTAAAACAGATAGTGTTCATGCTTTTGACAAAACTTGGTCTAAATGGCTTCTAAAAGGAAAGAAAATATATTAATCAAAATAAAACTATGAAAAAGTTAACCCTTCTTTTCGTTTTTTCAATACTGATTTCTTGTAATTCTCAGAAAACGACACAACCGACTGTTATTGATTTAAAAACCCTCAAAACCCATGTCATAGGTAAAGATGTTCAACTGGTAGATGTGCGAACACCAGAAGAATATTCTGAAGGGCATATAGATGATGCAACTAATATAAACATCATGGACAGCGAAACTTTTATTGAAAAGATGCAGCTTTTAGACAAAGAGAAACCTATTTATCTATATTGTAAAATGGGTGGTAGAAGTAAAAAGGCAAGTGAGAAATTAAAAGAATTGGGTTTTAAATCCATTTTCGATTATTCAGGTGGCTATAGCGAATGGAGTACTAAAAATAAATAGCCGTTTATGACAGCAAAATGAAGAGTATGATACAATTGCAAAACAAATTCATAGCGACACTGGCCCTTTCGGGATTGATGTAAAAAGACCCATATTCCCATTCCCCAGAAATTGGGAACTATTGAAAAAAGATTGGATAGGCTAGAAAGGAAACGTGATGAATACTAACAATTAGAATTCAAAGCCTCAAATGTTGAAGATGTGCAAACAAACTTCTAAACTCATATTGCTTTGCGAATTAGTTAGCTATATAAAAAATGATTGCCACAGTATTAGACCAGTATTTTCCTGAATTGGCCAAAATGCCTGAACTTAAAGCAGATATAGTCTCTATTAGTTCTATGACAACTTTCGAGGCAGGTACAGTCATTTTACGACAGGGAGAATACGTAAAAGTGATTCCCTTACTAGTTTCCGGATTGGCCAAGGTGTTTAAAGAAGAACCCAAGAACGGCAATGAAGTGCTACTATATTATATCAAACCAGGGGAAAGTTGTGTCATGTCCCTGACTACATTAATACGGAATTGCGAGAGCCAAGTAAAGGCTGTTATCGTAGAAGATGCACAAATAGTGTTAATACCTGCAGATAAGGTCATAGTCGTAGCAAGAAAGCACCCTAAATGGAACGAATTTGTATATGAACTCTTCCATGGCAAATTCGAAGAATTACTCAACGTAATTGAAATATTGACCTTCTCACATAAAGATATTCGCTTGCTCGAATATCTTAAAAAAGAGGTTCAAATAAAAAACAGTACAATTTTAAAAAGTACCCATCAAGAAATTGCTGATGACCTTGGTTCTTCAAGAGAAGTTATTTCACGTTTGTTGAAGAAACTGGAACATGAAGGTAAACTTAATTTAAGTAAAGGATCTATAGAACTATTTTCTACCAACTAATCCAACTCCTTTTTCTTCCTTTTAAATCATGGACTATTTTTGAGGGTAGCTTTTTATCCTCTTTTAATTCCAATTTAGAAAAATCCGTCTGTAGCAATTGTCACAAGATAAGAGAATTCTATTTTTTAATTTTGAATATGAAATTAACCAAATGGATGAAGTTTTTGCTAGTATGCCTTACTTGTGTTGGACTAGTAACGATTGTCATTCTTTTGATTGAATATTTTAATACAAATTAAAACAATAATTATGAAAAAAAATATGGGCGGACTTGACCGCATAATCCGAATTCTTGTCGCATTAGTTATTTCTCTTTTATACTATTTCAAAGTAATTGATGGAATATTAGCTTATGTTCTTTTAGCATTATCAGGGATCTTTGTACTGACTAGCTTTGTCAGTTTTTGCCCAATCTATACTATTTTTGGCCTAAACACTTGTAAGGTCAAAAATTGAAAATTTGTTTATTTATTTGGTTAAATTTGAAAAGAGATGAAATGCTGACCATTTCCTCTTTTTTTATATCAGCAAAAGAACTAAATAGTTCTCTAAATGTGGTATTCGATTCGCTGTAAAGAAGATAGCTCTGGCATACAAAATTTAAAAATATCGAGTGTTTTTTTCATCATTTGCCCTTTTGAGTAACCCATGTTACATATAGATTGCTATATATGGAGTTCATTTGCAAAAAAATAAATGTATGAATTGGATATATGAACCTTGGCCGTGGTACGTTTCAGGCCCAATGATTGCTTTGATCATGTTCTTATTGCTTATGGTGGGCAAGAGGTTTGGAATGTCTTCAAACCTCAGAACAATGTGTACAATATGTGGCGCAGGTAATAAAGTAGACTTTTTCAAATTTGATTGGAAAGCACAGCGTTGGAATCTTATTGTGGTTCTAGGTGCAATCATCGGGGGTTTTATAAGCGCTCATTTTCTCTCTGTAGATACCGCTGTGGCGATTACTCCAGATACGATAAGCGACCTACAATCACTTGGTTTTAATAGTGCAGGTAAAGCTTACTTACCTATTGAACTTTATGACCTGGAAGCATTGACCGATTTTAAAAGCCTGGCTATATTGACTATTAGCGGACTTATGGTAGGTTTTGGAACGCGTTACGCAGGTGGGTGCACTTCTGGTCATGCTATTTCTGGTCTTAGTGAATTGCAACTACCCTCTCTTATTGCGGTCATTGGATTTTTTATAGGTGGCTTAACAATGATTCATTTCATCTTTCCCTTATTATTTTAATAGTATGAGAACAGTATCTTATCTTTTAATCGGCATAGTTTTCGGAATTACAATGTTTAAGTCAGAAGCAGCATCTTGGTTCCGTATCTACGAAATGTTCAAGTTTGAATCTTTCCATATGTATGGAATTATTGGCTCTGCATTAGTTATCGGCATAATTATAGTACAATCAATAAAACGATTTAAAATCAAATCTTTTCACGGAGAAGAAATTAAATTCAGTCCAAAAGCTAAAAGTTTTAGTCGATATATGTTCGGCGGAATCATATTTGGACTAGGTTGGGCATTGGCAGGAACATGTCCTGGACCTATGTTTACTTTATTGGGTGCTGGCTATTTACCTATATTGGTTGTGATAGCAGGCTCTATTTTAGGAACATTTTTATACGGTCTTTTTAAAGACAAATTGCCCCATTAGACCTAAAATATCGTAATAACCTAAGTTCGCGCTTAATAGTGGTTCCCCCGAAACCTGCAAATAGTGAGATCCCGCTGTGCGAAGTTTGCAACTTCGTGCAGGCGCAAGAAATGCCATACAATTATAGAAATTTGAGCATTCAATATTTGTTAATCCGTGCGGACTTGAAGTCCATAGGTTTCTAAATCTGACTTAAGTCAGCAGAACGCAATCACTCTAGGATAAAAGAATCTGTGCCATTGTCCGATTTTCGATGATGTTCCAAATACTCGTTCACCATTTTATCGGTAATGTTTCCCGTACTCTAACATCCAAAGCCGATCGTCCAAAAATGCCGCCCCCAGTAACGCTTCTTCAAATCAGGGAATTCCTGCTGGAGTTTTCTCGAACTCCTACCCTTCAGCTTCTTGACCAAACTACTTACATCTTGTGATTGGACTTTCTATATAGTATATTGGACAAAACGTAGTGGATATTTAAATTCTTCCACCCAATTAATAAAATATTTTAGAGACTCAAATGGAAATATTGAAATCATAGGATATTATCCATTAAGTAGGTCGTAATATTATAATTCTGAAAATATAATATCACTATTTTTTGTGTTGCATATTGCGCTATAAATCTAGGCGACCTCTTTTTCATTAAGCAACTCCATCTTGCCTCGGCCGATCCATAAATAGAGTTTTTTTAATTCTCACGCATTTCATCAGAGTATGATATGATGCTACTCGTATTCTTTCTTCCAAATATTGCAATATGCAATATCTGATCCATCAAGTGATCTGCCTGACATCAGACCAATAACTTTATATTCATGCAATCTTTAAAATCAATGAAATTGGTTTTTTATTCGAATCAATAATTTCTCTTAAATCGACCACCTTCATACCAGATGTCGAAATAATAGATATCCAATCTTCAAACGTACGTGCATACCATTTATGTCCATCGGAGAAATCTCCAGAAAGCCCTTTCCATGAGTCGGAAATCATCTGGCTTTTATATTCTAACCCATTACTGAATAGGAAGTAAGGGTGGAGTGTCTGGATTAGTATTTTTCCATTTTTAACCAATGACTTTTTTGTTTTTTGAAGCAGAGTATCGAGTCCTTCGTTTTGATAGAGACAAAAATTAAATACCGCCATATCGTAGGGGGCTTCGGGAATTTTTTCACCAGCTATGATATCCTCATAGCTCATTTGATAAAATGATTCAGGCCCTTTTGATCTTGCATTGAGCAATAAAGTTTCAATCGCGTCAATACCCACTGCAATTTTTCCCATTTTGCTCATACGACGGGTAAGCCATCCTTCTCCACATCCGACATCAAGTATTTTCCTCTCAGATGTTTCAAGGAGAATGGTTTCAATAGCCTTGTTCGTAAATTCTCTTGAACCAATTTGTTCATTATCTATAACTTTTACCCATTCTTTAGCATTTTTCTATTGTTCATAAGTTCGAAGTTTTGAAAAAAAATATTTTATTCATTTATTGAGTAGTCACAGAACAAAAGACCTACAACTTACTGTGGAGATCGTTACCCCTATATAGATGCCTTTTCCGAAAAATGATGATTCAATCCAGTCCGTAACAGTAACTGCTCAATGTTTACAGGGGGTAGATAGAATTACAATATTGTACTTCAGTAGGTATGCTGAACTTATCACTCACTAAGCCTATCAGTGCCAAAATACATCAACCAATTGCCCCGTACCCTCTTGTTGTGCAAGAGGGTACGGGGCAAAACTAACAATCTTCC
>QILY01000051.1 GCA_003232155.1 Maribacter sp. | reverse complement strand
TACAAGAAACACTTATAGTACTTGCTATCATTGGAATTTTACTTTTATTGGCATTGCCCAATTTGATGCCCTTGATTACCAAGGCAAAAAGCATTGAGGCGCAAACCCAACTGAAAGCCATTTATAATGCGCAGACCACACATAACTATATGTACAGTAAATTTTCGGCAGATTTCAATGCCCTTGATTTTGTCGCGCCTAAAACTGTAAAAGAGAATGGCACAGCAAATTATAGGTATGAGATCGTGAGTGCTGAAAATGGCACATTTAAAGCACGGGCAGAGGCGATTACCGACTTTGATGGTGACGGCATTTTAAATGTATGGGAGATTGATGAGCAGGGTAGTCCTAAACAAATTATTAAAGATTGATACTCCTCCTAAAAATAATAGTGGTGCTTAGCTGCACATTGATTGCCTATCAAGATTTTAAGGAGCGGGCAGTCTCATGGCTGCTGTTTCCCATTATGGGAATATTACTTGCCTTTTTATATTTGAACACCACTTCTTTTGAACAATATACCCTATTTGTACTGACCAATGTTTTACTGGTATCTGGTATAATACTTATCTTATTCTTATATACGAAACATATTGCCCATAAGAAATTCTTAAATGTGAGTTTTGGATTGGGGGACCTTTTATTTTTTTATGCTTTTGCTTTGGGTTTCCCTACAATGACCTTCGTGGTATTGTTTGTGGGGGCCATTTTATTTTCACTCATTATTTTTCTTTTTTCAAAAACCAATACAGAAGAAGAAACCATTCCACTAGCAGGCCTTATGAGTTTTTTCCTTATGGGTATATTACTAGTCAGTTTTTTACCTAATGCTCCATCTTTATACCTACTATAACCATGCTTACAGAAAGCTATACCATATCCAATGAGTTACAGCAAAAAATCACTGCTGACCAGGCATTCCATTATCGTATCGTCCCTATCAAGAATACAGGGAGCAGCATCATTTTAAAAACGGATAGTGATACCTTAAAAGAGCTATTGGCCGAATTACAAATTGTTTTGGATATTCCTGTCGTTCTCGAAAAGTGCAACGCAGCCGAATTACAAAAATATTTATCTTCAAACTATAGGCAAACCCAACAAAAAACAAATACGCAATTACACTACACCAATGATTTTTTAGAAAAAATATTGATCGATGCGAAACAAGTAGGCTGTAGCGATATTCATTTTGAGCCTTATGAAAAAAGATGTCGGGTACGTTTCCGATTAGATGGTAAATTGATTGAACATTATACTATTCCCTTGGAAGAATACCCTACGATCATTAACAAAATAAAAATAAAGGCCGATTTAGATATTGCCGAAAAACGCTTGCCACAAGATGGGCGTATTTCTATCAATACCCACGGTAATGAATTCGATATTCGGGTTTCTTCGTTACCTACATTACATGGTGAAAAGTTGGTGCTGCGAATATTAAGTAAAGATACCGGAGCTTTAGATCTAGATACTTTGGGTTTTACCGAAACGGAATTGAAACGCTATAAAGAAGGGGTTCGAAACCCCAATGGCATCGTTTTGATTTCTGGACCAACGGGTTCTGGCAAGACTACTACATTATATGCTACTTTAAAACATTTGAATACTGACGATACTAATATATTAACGGTTGAAGATCCTATTGAATATACACTTGAGGGTATCAACCAAGTGCAATTGAAAGAAAGTATAGGTCTTGATTTTCCCAGTACGCTACGAACTTTTCTCCGCCAAGACCCTGATGTGATAATGGTTGGAGAAATTCGCGATGTAAAAACAGCCAATATGGCGATAAGAGCTGCGCTAACAGGGCATTTGGTGCTGTCAACAATTCATACCAATTCTGCATGGGCTACCATTTCTAGGCTAATAGATATGGGGGTGCCTTCATTTTTAATTGCCAGTACGCTAAATATTAGCGTGGCGCAACGTTTGGTGCGGAAATTATGTGATACTTGTAAAAAAGAAACCGCAATTGATCTTACGCAATTGCCAGAAAATTTTAAAATCCCAAAAGATTTAAAAACGCATTATGAAGCTGTAGGCTGTAATAATTGCCACCATACAGGATATCTTGGTAGAAAAGCGATTTATGAGATAGTGCCCATAACCAATGACCTTATGGGGCCTATAAAAGAGAATCATTTAGAAATAGATGCCTATTTAAAACAAAAACAGATCGACACCCTAAAAGCCAATGCCATACAACTTATCAAAGAGGGTATTACCGCTACCGAAGAGGTATACTCCTTACTAACTAACTAAGCTACTACCTACCCCAACCAACATGAAAGCCCTTAAAGGGCATTATATTATAACCATGATCAAGAAACCTACTGTCAAAAAGCCTACACCTAACATTCTTAAAAATGCTTTTCTCTTTTTGGCATTGCTGATAGTGTTGAACATGTATGGTCAAGAATCGCAACGCATTCAACAGATTCAAAATAATTTGGAGTTGTTGGCCCTTGACAACTCTGAGTTGAAAGAAAATCTAAAATTAGAGATCAATGTAAACAATGTGACCTTGCCCAATTTTTTGTTGGCAGTTTCTAAGGTGCATAAATTGAATATGTCGATCTCACCTGATATTTCGAATATTACTATCGTCAATAATTTTTCAAATGTAACCGTTGGCGATCTTTTGGTCTATATCTGTAAAGAATATCAACTTGATATTGAATTTACAGGTAATATCCTATCCATTAAAAGATATAATACTCCAGCTCAAGATATTATGGAACGTGAGATACCTATTAGTTTTGACCCCTTAAACTCAACAATAACCCTAGACCTCCAAAACGACCCAGTGAACAAGGTATTTCGAAAAATTATGGATGTTACAGGAGAAAACCTATTGTATAACAATACTATGGGCAATCTGCCTTTGAACTTGTACGTCACCAATATTCCAATGGATAAGGCTATGGATAAGTTAGCGGCCATGAACCGACTTTTGCACTTTAAATCAAGAGATGGTTTTCACTTGTTCAGTTCTGAAAATTCAAACGAAAATGACAGCATCAATTCAAATGGTTCTAGAAATGGTTTTGGAAACAACCTGAATTATGAGGTTTTGGATACCATTAATCGAATTTTAAATGTAGATTTTTATAATACGGCCATAGCATCGATTATCAATGAACTGAGCTATGATCTGGATTTAGATGTATTTATCGCTGCTCCCTTAGAGCAAGCTGGCAATGTAACTTTTAATGCTAAAGGCATTTATTTTGATGACTTGCTTGAACATATTTTTGAAAGCCAAGAAACACCCTCCTCATCCAACATACAAGTTAGTGAAGCAAATGGTAGAAATCCCAATCGAAATTCTCGTCAGAATACTACTCAAACTGCTCCTATTACCAATACCAATTTTACGTTTAAAAAAGAAAATAATATTTACTTCTTTGGAACAGCCGATCAATTGAGTCTACGTAATGTAGAAGCCATACAAATGATGCACCGCTCCGTTGAACTATTAGGCGACCCTTCACAATCGCAAGGGCAACGCTCTTCTGGCAGGACCATAAATTCGAACGTGAACTTTTTTGGAAATAATGGTGGCGCTCAAAATGACCAACAACAAGGTTTAGGAAGTAATAGAAGGGCGATCAGTACACAATCGAACAGTTTTGGTAATTACCAAGATGGTGCAGAAGCTATTGTAAGTATACTACCTGATGAGATTAAATCAGAATTGGATATTCGTGTCGATTATGAGTTGAATAGCTTTATTGTAAGCGGTCCTTCAGCTAATATTAATCGATTTAAAAAGTTTATAAAGCAAATTGATAAACCTGTACCTGTAGTACTTATCGAAGTTATGATTATTGAGGTACGAAAATCGTCATCTATAGAAACAGGAATCAGTTGGGGTATAGGGGATGCGCCCATAAAAACATCAGGAAGGTTATTTCCTGATGCCGATGTAACTTTAGGTGCCAGTACGGTAAATAAAATTATTGGTGGTTTTGATGGTTTTGGTTCTTTTAATATTGGTCAGGTTATTCCTGAATTTTTTGCCAATATCAAGGCCATGGAAGAAAATGGAAACCTCAAGATACGGTCTACGCCCAAGCTTTCAACTCTAAACGGCCACCGTGCTAACCTTTCTATTGGTGAGACAACCTATTATGTAGTCACCAACCAAAACTTTTTTGGATCTCAAATACCTGCTACTTCAGAGGTACGTAATTTCCAACCTATTGATGCGGAACTAGCAATAAGTATAAGACCTTTGGTATCCGGTAATGGACAAGTGACTTTAGATATCAACGTAATACAATCTGATTTTAATGGAGAACGCATTGAAGAAGGTGCACCTCCTGGATTGACTTCGCGAGAATTTAGCTCTATAATTCGTATGCAAAACCAAGATGTGGCCATTTTAGGTGGCTTGGAAGAAAAAGTGAAAAACGACTCTGGGACCGGTGTCCCTTTATTAGCTCGCGTACCCGTAATAAAATGGCTCTTTAGCAAGCGAAGGCGTGAAGACATTAAACAAAAATTAACCATATTGATTAAACCTACCGTAATCTACTAATGGTAAACAAATTCAAAACATACTTAAAAGAAGGATTTACGTATACCAGTTTAGAAATTGTAGCATCTGAGCAGGGCGAAGCCTATTTCTTATTGGAACTTAAAAAAACCAAAAATGAACTGATAATCACCAATAAGAAAGAACTGAAAAAACTTGAGGACCTACCAAATCATATCAAGAAAAAACATCCATTTTTTTTATGTGTCAATACCTCTAATGTTCTTACGAAAAAAGTAGAAAACACAAACACCGATGCTATCGAAGCTATTGTAAATCAAGCTTTTCCTAACTTGGATCTGAGCAACTTTTACTATGAAGTTATACAGATAGCAACAAACCCCATAGTTACGATCTCAAGAAAAGAACCCATTGATGCCATTCTTCATAAATTAAAGGAAATGCAAATCCGAATATCTAAGTTTTCATTAGGTATTTCGGCCATAGATACTGTTTTGCCCTATTTGAACGATGAGTCAATAACCCTTTCTAATTTTCAAATCAATATTTCAGATACGGGCATAGATGCCGTTCTTCCTACAGGTTCAGATACTAAAAAAACATATACTATTAACGGATTAGAACTATCTAGCGACCACTTACTTTCATTTTCACAAATTCTAGGAAATTTAAATCAAAGTTCAAGGAATACAAATTTTGGACCCCTTACGAAAAATCTAAAATGGGAGTTTGAAAATCATCGTATTTTTAATTATGTCGTGAAGTATTCCCTGATATTTTTTCTTGTTCTATTGTTGGGGAATTTCTTTGTCTATAATTTCTATCATGAAGAGGTTGGTCAACTGAATTCTGCTATGGCAGCAACCGGTTCAAAAAAAGATGGACTTACTTTTTTGGATGCATCCGTAAAACGAAAGCAAGAACGTGTAGAAATTTTAAGCGCTTCATCAAATTCAAAGGTTACCTATTATTTAGATCTATTTGCAGGGCAGGTTCCAAGTTCAATTTTACTCAACGGATTAAAATATCAGCCTTTGGCCAAACCTGTACGAGAAAAGAAACCTATTCTACTTGAAAATGGCACCCTTTTAATATCGGGGATTTCAAAGGATGTCAAGGAATTTTCATTATGGATCGAGGAATTGGAGAAGTATGAATGGATAAATTCTGTAGAGACTTTGGATTATGATTATATTTCAAAGAATACATCTAACTTTTTAATCGAAATAGGGTTCCATGAAAATTGACAACAGAAATAAACTATTGTTTTTGGGTATTGTAATCTTGCTATTTGCAAGCTATCGATTGGCTGTTAACAAAACTATACTTCTAATTAATGAATCACAGCGCTTAGAGGCGGAAGTGGAACAGTTTAAGGATATTCCGAACAAACTCGCCATTCTCAATCAAAAAGACACCTATTATGATTCCATTCTGAGTAAGATGGATTTAGTCGATACTTCGATTCAGAACAACTTATTGCGCACCATAAACCAAGAAGCTTTAAAGAATACTATCAAGGTTATGGATTTTAACCAACCCCATCTCTATCAAATGGGAGAAAACACCCTTCATACCTATAGTTTTAACCTTAACGGAAATTATACCGATATCCTGAAAGTAATCCATACCATAGAACAAAAAGGTAATTTTGGAGAAATAGTACATATAGATTTTCAGAAAAAGAAAAACTATAGAACAAATAAGTACAATCTTGGTGCTACTGTTTTTGTGCAGCAAGTGAAGTGATCGAATTTGTTGTTTTCCTAAAAATCGGACTACTCCTGAAAGTGCCTTATTAGTTCGGAAACTTAACAAATATAAACGATTAAAAATAAAAAACCCTCTTTATAAATAGAGGATTTGTCGAGTGTTTAAGGGGTTTTAAGAATTTACTCCTGCATCGTATGATATACATTTTGTACATCATCATCTTCCTCAATTTTTTCCAATAGCTTTTCAACATCGGCAGCTTCTTCTTCAGATAGTTGTTTGGTTACTTGCGGAATACGCTCAAAACCAGAAGATAAAATCTCTATTTCACGGTTTTCCAATTCTTTTTGAATAGCACCAAAATTTTCAAAAGGAGCGTAGATTAATATGCCATCATCATCAACAAAGACTTCTTCGGCGCCAAAATCTATCATTTCTAATTCTAGTTCCTCAG
>QILY01000238.1 GCA_003232155.1 Maribacter sp. | reverse complement strand
GTGGATTAAAAGCCATTATGGGACTACGAGTTTCTAAAGAAGAAGAAATTGAAGGTCTTGATCTACACGAGCACGGTATGGATGCTTACCCAGACCCTACAAACGATTAAACAATCAAAAAACAAAAACGGAGCGTTTTGCAGAACGCTCCGACATAACCTTTTCAATACAATTCAAATCAATCGAATAGCAAGCCTTAAAGGCTGCAAAAATTTAAACTTATGAAAATGATTACTATCACAAAATACGCAAAAATTTTATTTTTATTGGTATTTTTATTTTTAGCTACTACAGCAACATTTGCTCAGGAAGAGGAAAAAGAAAAAAAGAAGGTTTCTATCAGTGGTTCAGTTGATGTATATTACCAAACTAACTTAAGTGCATCTGATACTCAAGTACAGTCTTTCGGAACTTCTTTTGCAGATCAAACTGGTTTTGCTTTGGGTATGGCCAATATTGTAGTTGGTTATGAAAGCGAAAAAGTAGGCGCTGTCGCTGATTTAGCCTTTGGCCCTAGAGCTATACAAGCTGTGGGCGGTGACGCTGGTATTTTTGTAAATCAATTATATGCTTATTGGAATGTAAACGAAGGAACCACATTAACTATTGGTCGTTTCAATACCTTTTTAGGATATGAGGTAATATCACCTACCGGAAATTTCAACTATAGTACTTCTTATTTATTTTCTAACGGACCTTTTTCACATGTTGGTTTGAAAGCAGATTTTGCATTATCTGATGATTTTAGCTTAATGTTAGCGGTGATGAATGTCACTGATGAGAATTTTAACGCTGGTGGTCTTACAAATTCTGTTCCTGGCGCATATTCTTTAGGTGCACAATTAGGCTACTCAGGACAATACCTGAATTTATATTATGATGGTGAAGCCAAACTAGGTTTTGAAATTGATTATACCGGCGGTTTTGATTTATCTGATGATTTCTTCTTGGGTATTAACGCTGCTTATGCAGATAATAATGGTGAAGGCTTTTCAGGCGCAGCACTTTATCCTCAATTCACAACTTCTGAACCATTCACTATAGGATTAAGAGGTGAATATTTCGCAACTCGTTCAGGTGCTATTGATAATGACCCAAGTGTTTTTGCTGCAACACTAACAGGTAGCTTTAGTATAGATAACTTAACCATAAAGCCAGAAATTAGACTAGATTCATGGAGCGATAACGAACCATATTTTGATGCTGATGGTGCAGCTTCTGAAAGCCTATCAAGTTTCTTGGTTTCAGCAATTTATTCTTTCTAAAAAATAGTAGTCCCAAATTGCATTATAGAACTCGTCTTGAGTTCATAGTTTAATAAACCCAGCCGTCTCGCTGGGTTTATTTTTTTGCCTTTTTGAATACCTTGACACCAGCCAGGATTCTAGTTGTTAAATCATTAACTTCAGGAACTATAGGGCAAGAATACTTTTTATTATAAGTACAATAAGGGTTGTAAGCCTTATTGAAATCTATCATAATAAAATCGGTATTCGGAATTGACAAATCAACATACCTTCCGCCACCATAGGTTTCTTCATCATTAGTTAGATCAGTAAAAGGCAAAAAGAGATAATCTCTATATTTTTCCTCTAACATCAATTCTTGATTTTGGTAAATTTCCAATTGATGTTTTTTACCGTTGAGTGCAAAATGTGCAATACCGTAAACCACTTCAATAGACTTTCTACCAGTAGTAGTAGGCATATCAAAAGGCAATGCTTCTGGTGTGCGAACAAATTTTGCCTTTATTATATAGGTAGTATCAGGGATAAAAAAATCTAAGCTTTCAAAATCTTTTCGATACCTATCGGGCAAGGGTGAAGTTTCAGGGTTTTTAAATTCTTCATTCAATTCTCTCTGAAACTGTAGAATATCTTGTATGGCATCCGTTTGTGAAACTACAATCTCTTTTTGAGACACATCATGATACTTTTTATCTTGTTTGCATCCAAATGCGGCAAGCAATACGATCAAATAGTAATATTTCATTTTATACCTATTTAAAATCTAAAAGTACAACTTATGATTTTTTATCTAATTTTGTTTGAAACAAGAATACAAAATGAACAATTTATTGATTTTATTAACGGTCAAGAAAAACTCACAAAAGCGGTGGGTTTAACCCTAAAATTTAAAATACTTCTATGAAAATCATTACATACATCTGCTTACTATTCATTTTTTTGAGCTGTAAACCGCAAATTGAAACCCCAAAACAAGTTTCACAAAAACAAAAAGAAAGAGTACTACCTCAATTAGAACCCAATCGCTACAATGTGGCTTTTTTGATTATGGATGGTACTTTCAATACCGAATTCACAGCACCTTTTGATATTTTTCAGCACACCAAATATCGTAAAAACATCAAAGCGATGAATACTTTTACGGTCGCCAATACACTTGAACCTATTACCACTTTTGAAGGCGTTCGTATACTACCAGATTTTGATTATACCAAAGACAGTATTCCTCAAATTGATATTTTAGTAGTACCCAGTGCAGAGCATCATTTAGATACCGACCTAAAAGATTCAGTAATGGTGAATTTTGTAAAAAAGGTGGATAAAACCGCACTGTACATGACTAGCCATTGCGATGGTGCTTTTGTTTTGGCCAAAGCTGGATTGTTGAATGAGGTAGCATCAACCACTTTTCCGAGTGATATCGAAACCTACAAAAAAATGTTTCCGCAATTACATGTAAAAGATAGCGTACTCTTTGTTCATGACGGAAAATATATTACCTCAGCAGGTGGCGCTAAAAGCTTTGAAGCTGCCCTTTATTTGTGTGAGTTTTTATATGGAAAAGAAATTGCCCGATCACTCGCCAGCGGATTGGTTATAGACTGGAATTTAGAAGAAGTACCACACTTTATACCCGATTGATTTGACTATAAAATGAGTCATATTAGTATTACTCCTCAATAATATCATATCGGGCATCTTTCAGATATTTTGATACCGTTTTATTAAATTCGGGAGTAATACGGAACAGGGCTGTGTTTTCAAGGGCGTATAGTTTAGCTTTATCTGTATAACCATTTTTCAAAAGCTCATCTACATAAAAAAGCGCCGTGCCATAATCTTCTATTTTGGCGTTATAAGATATCACTTTAAGGTATGGGGCATATTCGCTAGGGTTCATAACCGTGCTTAACATCCATAGAAGATTTAATGCTTCTTCGTCTAGGACAGTATCTGCTTTTATCACATCGATATTATCAGAAATAAGGTCGTTTATATATGCATTTAAACGCTTTCCCATTTGCTTTTCATATACATTGGCTCTTTTATTGTATTTGGCCAATTCATCCATTTGATATTTCCACCATCCTAAATTATTGTAGTTATACGTGAGAATGTCTTCTTCTAAATAATATACATAATCTTCTTTTATAAATGCTTCTTTAAAAAATACCGTATTTTGATTTCGGTTATTGCTACGGTATTCTTTACTTTTTCTTAATTGTCTTGCGCTTACTTTCAAAGAATCTATATTCTTAAGAGGCCTATAAACCGAATTCATTTCCTGCATAATTTTATATGCAAAAAGAGGATTTTCAGAAACCATGGCATTTACATTATCAAGATAATTTTGATAGGTAGTTTCAATAAATGTAGTGTCTTTAGGTATATTTCCCTTAGCCATTGAAGAAAGTGTAAAAATCCGCATGGCTTTAGAAAGGTATTCTTTTGTAGGCCATTCATGACCACCATCAAAAAACATAAGATGGTTCGGAAACCTTAACTTGTTCAAAGCCTTTTGGCTGTTCAACATTTCAGTGTAATTATAATCTTCATTACCCACTATACCAATAAAATGAAATGGTCTTTTACTATCCAAAACTTCTATATTGGCAATGGGCGATCCACAAGAAATAACACCATTTACACCTCGAATAAATGTTGGTATCAATGATGCAAAACGAGCCCCACTTGAAAAGCCCGCAGTATAAATTCTACTATTTAGAATAGGTAGTATTGAATACAGACTATTCATCATTCTACTTGAAATAAGCACGTTTTTTGAAATTGATAAGGTGTCACGCACATTATTTGATGCAGCCAAAATATAGCCCTCTTCTTCGGCGGCAGTTCTGAACATACCCAAAGCCTGCCTACCATGACCTTCTAAATCGAACACAAAGACTACTGGCCATTTTTTAGAAACTTCAAAATTAGTAGGAAGATACAATGCGAAACTTTCTGAAATTGAATCATTTACAGCAACTGCATTGATTATGATTCCTTTTTTAAGTCTTAATTCTTGTGCTGTACCATATATTGTATACGAGAGAAGGAGGAGGAGTAAACATTTTTTCATACCAATGCAATCATCAAAAATCTAGCCAAAAATAACTACAACTAAAGTTACACAATAAATTCAACTTTTTATAACCTTTGGAAGGTGACTTAATTAAAATCCGGATTATGCATTAGAACTTCGTTATGAGCTTCTAATACATAATTCGGGTAAAAGACTATTCTCCAATAGCACCCATTTCAACCCCTTCAGAGTATGCAACTTTAATATTATAAGTGTTAAAAGCACTTTTTATAGCTTTATTTGATTCGAAAGTAACATCCCAATAATCATCAGGATATACATAAGGGCGAACTAAAAGCTGAACACTGTGCGAATCAAAATTTTGTATACCTATTTCAGGCAGGGGTTCTTTTAATACTTTAGGCAATGCCAATAGGGCATCCATAATAACCTGTTTTACTTTTGGAAAACTCTCATCATACGGCATGGTTACATGCAACTCTAAACGTATTTGTCCTTTTTCCGAGAAATTGGTCACTACAGATTCTGTAATCATCGAATTTGGAACAATCAATATTTTGTTACCTGGAGTAAGAACATCAGTACTAAAAATACCTATCTCCTCTACCCTACCGAACTTATCATCTAACTGAATCCAATCACCAATCTTATAGGGTTTTAAGGTGAGTATCAATATACCCGAAGCAAAGTTGCCCAAACTGCCTTGCAAAGCCATACCAACAGCAAAACCTACCGCAGCTAAGATTGCTATAAGCCCCGTAAGGTCAGCTCCGATTATCGATGCAATAACAAAGAGCACAGCACCTTTTAAAAGTACGGTAGCTGTAGACGATATAAATGGTCTAAGGGTTTCTGAAAAACCGGTTTTCTCAAGAGCCAAGCCAATCAGTTGCACTAGTTTTTTTACTACTTTGAAACCGACCCACAGAATAATGCCGGCCAGTGCTATTTTAGGTAAAAAGAAAACTGCCTTATCAATAGCAATTTGCAGGTATTCATTGATTTTATCCATTTCCATAGAATAAAATAAACGATTAAATCGCTTACCTACAAATATTACTACATCTTTATGACTGATTTTTAATTGCCGTTTTATATTTCACCAATTCTTCCTTTACCTTAGGCAAAAGCAAAAACAAACCTATCATATTGGGTACGAGCATAGCAAAAATCATGGCATCAGAAAAATCAGTGACCGATCCTAAACTGGCGGCAGCACCTATAACAACAAAAAAACAAAAGATAGTTTTATAGATATACTCTATTTTCTTTCCCCTTCCGAAGAGAAAAGACCATGCTTGATAGCCGTAATAGGACCATGATATCATTGATGAAAAGGCAAAAAGAATAACAGCAAAAGAAAGAAGGTAGGGAAACCATGAGATTCCGCTTTTCAATGCATTAGAAGTAAGTACCACTCCTTGGGCATCATTAATCTCAGCACCAACAGTTAGTTGCCCGGTAGTTATGAGCACCAACGCAGTCATTGTACAAATAACAACAGTATCAATAAATGGTTCTAATAAAGCGACCAACCCTTCACTTGCCGCATACTTTGTTTTTACGGCAGAATGCGCAATCGAAGATGATCCAATACCTGCCTCATTTGAAAAAGCTGCCCTTTTAAAACCTTGGACCAAAACACCAATAAAGCCCCCCAAGATACCTTCTGGCATAAATGCACCTTCATAAATTGCCGTGAAAGCATCTGGTAGACTTTTATGATTGATGAATAAAACCACAATAACTGCAAGCACATAGAGTACCACCATCGCTGGCACTATTTTATCGGTCACTTTTGCAATCTTTTTTATACCACCTATGATAACCACTCCTACCAAAACAGCCATAACCAGCCCAAAAAGCCAGCCTCTGCCATGTACAAAGCTTTCTTCTGCGCCCGTAACATATTCGAACAACTGAAAAGCTTGGTTTATCTGAAACATATTACCGCCGCCAAAAGAGCCCCCTATGCACATAACTGCAAAAACTATAGCGAGAATTTTTCCCAATTTTTCCAATCCTTTCTCTTTGAGTCCCTTGGCCAAGTAGTACATAGGGCCACCGTAAACGGTACCATTCTCATCTATCTCTCTGTATTTTACACCCAAAGTACACTCCACAAATTTGGAAGCCATTCCTAAAAAACCAATTAAGATCATCCAAAAAGTAGCCCCAGGACCACCTATGGAAAGTGCTATGGCCACACCAGCAATATTGCCCAGTCCAACGGTTGCAGAAAGTGCTGCCGTCAGTGCTTGAAAATGGGTTACCTCACCATCATAACCTTCAAATCGAACGGTATCTGGGTTGTCATCAATCTGATCAGGACCATCTTTTTCCAAATTATCATACTTGCCTTGAACAATTTTTATTGCCGTACCAAAACTTCTAATATTTATTCCTTTAAAATAAATAGTGAAATAC
>QILY01000083.1 GCA_003232155.1 Maribacter sp. | reverse complement strand
TTGGTGATCCATTTAAAGATACTTCAGGGCCTTCATTGAACATTCTTTTAAAATTAATGTCTGTAGTTGCTTTGGTAATTGCACCCAGTATAGCTTTGAATATGGAAAGCGGTACGGCCAGTACAACTAAAGAGGTTTCTAAAACCATTACTATGAATGTAGAAAATGATGATATGGCCGAGGCTACTATCAATTATGTTAATGTGGTAAACGGAGAAGAAGTTTCTGAAGAGAAAACTTTTACAGGAACCAAAGCTGAGGTTGAAGCCCAGTTAAATAAATTTGAAAATGCTACCGTAAGCTCTAACGGTAATAAAACCGAAATTACTATCGAAAAGACAAAGGTTCGGAAATAAGTTAAGACTAACTCAACTATAAAAACAGGATATGGATTTTTCTATATCCTGTTTTTTGTTTTCTATAACTATTGCAACTTAAAAGTAATTGGAATACTAAAAGGTACTCTTACGGCATTCCCTCTTTGTTTTCCTGGGGTCATTTGAGGAAGCTTACTAAGTATTCTTGCAGCTTCTTTTTCTAAATTTTTGTCAGGACCACGCATTCTAATGCTTCCAATACTTCCATCCTTTTGAATGATGAAGGTAGTATGTACACGACCTTCAATACCCATTTCTTGAGCAATTTCAGGATAGCGAAAGTTTTTTCGAATGTGTTTGGTCATCATAGTTTGAAAGCAAGCACGCTTATCTTTTGCTTTTTCACAGCCTGGAAAAACGGGTACGTCTTCAACTAAAATAAAGGGTACATCAACACTATCTATAATTTGTATATCAGGAATGTCGTCAACTTTGAGGACTGCACCTTCTTGATCAGTTTCTGTCGTCTCAATAACAGATTCTATAATAGAATCATCGTCTTCTACCACTTCAATAACTATTGGAGCAACAGGCGGTGGCGGTGGCGGCGGTGGTGTGTCAAATGTGATAGGTACCTCTTCTCTCAATTCATCTTTATAATTCATTGCAGTAGTGTCGATTTCGTAATTGTAAAATGTCTTCCACTCCAGAGCTAAATAGGTCAATGCCAATACGAGTGCCATACCAGCAGTAAAATAAATACTACTGTTTTTACTCAAGTCTTTTTTTGGATTTTTTTTTGGTTCCATTTTTTTAAAGTTTTATGTCTGCGCTATGGCAAACGGTTACACATTTTTGAACAAGTCCGCTATATAATTATCCGGAATATATAGTTGGTTTTAGGCTTGTTGGTATATGTATGTTTCCATAAATCTAGAGTTTGATTGTCCTTTAAAAAATGAAGAATGCGTAAAAGCTCGTTTTGAATGCGTAAAGTGGCCGTCTTGATACGTGAGGTATCTTGACATATAATTTTTAAGCTAGTTTGTTGTAGACTGGTTCATTTTATTTTTTTGGGATTTGGGATTTGGATTTTTTATATTTAGCCTCATGGACATATTTGGTAAAAAAGATGAACTACAGATTATCACTTTTCAGACCTACGGTACAGCATCGCATTTGTATGTAAAAGGGAGAGCCTTGGAAGATGAAAAAATTGATCTTTTAGAAAAAGGAGTCATAAGTATTTTAAAAAACACATGGAAACGTTGGGAAACAGATGAAATCAGGAATACGCCTTTAATATTAGAGCTTCCTGACGGAAGACAGGTGCAAACGAAAACAGATTCTGAAGGGTATTATCTGATTGATGAAACAGTTGATGGTTTAAAAGCTGATGCTGATACCGAAGGTTGGTTGCCGTATACAATGTCATATAGTACCACATCTTTCAAAAACAAAATATCAAAAGAGAATCGTTTTCATGGTGAGTTATTAATTCCCTCTGAGAATTGTGAGTATGGGGTTATTAGTGATATAGACGATACTATTTTGCATACGGGTGTAGCATCGACCTTGAAATGGCGAGCTGTTTTCAATACATTTTTCAGAAATGTAGAAGATAGAGAACCCTTAAAAGGTGCTGCCAATTTTTATCATATGTTACATAAGGGGAAGTTTGGCAAAAACGAAAACCCGATATTTTATGTAAGCAATAGCCCGTGGAATTTATACAGATACCTCCAATTTTTTCTTCGGAAATATAATTTTCCCAAAGGCCCAGTTTTGCTTCGCAATTTCAGAGAGCCTTTTGATAAAAGCCCAAAAACGGAAAGACCACATAAAGAGCATGAAATACGGAATATTTTAAAAACTTATCCTACTATATATTTTATATTAATCGGTGATTGTGGAGAACATGATGCCGATATTTATAAAGAAATTGCAACCGAATATCCGAACAGGATATTAGCAATTTACTTAAGAAGTGTATCTCATAAACGTAAAATGGAACGTATAGCCAAGCTATTCGATTCATATACGATTACACCGATTTTATTGGTGAAAACAAGTGAAGAAGCTATTGCTCATGCTAAGACTATAGCTATATTATAAAATTAAGATTGTTAGACAAATAGGTTTAGAACAAACCATGGATTTCAGCATCGATTTTATTAATAATAGTGCCCAAATCTTCAGGATTGTCAACAAAATCTAAATCATCAACATTAATTACTAAAAGGTTGCCCTTTTCATAACCATGTACCCAAGCCTCATAACGCTCATTTAATCGACTTAAATAATCAATTGAAATGGTATTCTCATATTCGCGACCACGTTTATGAATTTGTTTTACCAAGTTGGGAATAGAGCTTCTCAAGTAAATCAATAAGTCAGGTGGTTGCACTAAACTTTCCATCAATTCAAATAAGCTAGAATAATTGGTAAAGTCACGACTGGTCATCAGGCCCATTGCATGAAGGTTAGGTGCGAAAATATAAGCATCTTCATAAATAGTTCTATCTTGAATAATACTCTTGCCCGATTCCCTTATTTTAAGTACTTGGCGGTACCTATGATTTAAGAAATAAATCTGAAGGTTAAAGCTCCAACGTTCCATTTGGGTATAAAAATCATCTAAATAGGGGTTATCGACTACATCTTCAAAATGCGCTTCCCATTTATAATGTTTAGAAAGTAATTTTGTTAATGTGGTTTTTCCTGCTCCTATATTACCTGCAACTGCAATGTGCATACCTTAAATTGAATTTGTTGGTTGGTGTTATTTTAAAAAAGAGTTGGGCATACAATATACGAATGATCTTGACTTAGAGAAAGAATAGTTGTTGAAATACGATGAATAATGTTTATGATTGAAATTTTATGGTAATACCATGCAAAGATCGGGGTTAGCAGATAAGTTTATACCCATAGCCCCGCACATTTATAATCTGCACATTTTGGTCTTGCTTTAATTTCTTACGTAGTTTGGTGATAAAGACATCCATACTTCGGGCATTGAAAAAATCATCGTCTCCCCATATTTTTTTTAAAATCAAAGAGCGGTCTAAAATCTCATTTTGTTTTTCGTATAAATGAAAAAGAAGTTCGGCTTCCCTATGGGTGAGCTTTATTTCTTCTTGATTGAAAAATAATTTTTGTTTGATATAATTGAAAGTGTAGTTGCCTATAGAAAGGGTATCATTCGATTGCTTCAATTTTGTTCTATCTAACAGCGCATGAATACGTACTATAAGCTCTTCCATGCTAAAAGGCTTTTTTAAATAATCATTTCCGCCATGTTCAAAACCTTCAACAACATCTTTGGTTTGTGATTTAGCGGTAAGAAATATGATAGGAACGTGTTTGTTTTGTTCCCTAATTTCCTTTGCTAGGGTAAAACCATCTTTTTTAGGCATCATTATATCTAATACCAATAATTCAGGTTTTTCTTTTAGGTAAGTTTTATAAGCGACTTCTCCATTTTCACAAAACAATACTTCAAAGTTTCTGGTCTCTAGGCTTTCCTTTACAATCTGCCCTAATGCTGGTTCATCTTCTGCCAACAATATTTTTATAGGTTGTTGACTCATAATGTGATTTTAAAAATGGTATTTTGAGCATCAGTAAGCAAAACTAGTGAGCCATCATGTTTGTCAATAATTTTCTTCGCATAGAAAAGCCCAATTCCAAAGCCCTTTACGTCATGGCGGTTTCCGGTCGGAATTCGATAGAATTTATCAAATATTTTATCTTGTTGGTTTTTATCAATTTTACCACCATTGTCTGCAATAGTCATTTCCACGGAATTTAAAAGGGAACTTATATTTACTTCTATACTATTACCACCATATTTTATGGCATTATCTATTAAATTGGCAACTGCATTTTCAAAATGAAAGGGGTCAACCTTTTTAAAGAATGTATCTATATTGGTTTTGAAGATGATATTTTTTTCTGGGGAAAGCATTTGGTATTTTTCAACTGAGTTTTTGAGCATTAAGACCAAGTCGGTCTCTTCAATGTTGATAAGAAGTTTGTCACTATCTAAAGTAGCGGTTTCAAGTAATTTCTCTACCATTAAATGTAATTTCTTTAGCTGTTGGTCAGAGATATCAAGATATTTGTTTGTTTTCTCTTTATCATTGGTGCCATTAAAGTTTTTGATGCCTTCAATTGCAGTAGAAACGGTTGCAATGGGTGTTTTGAACTCGTGCGTTATATTGCTAATAAGATCGTTCTTTATTTCGGCCAGTTCTTTTTGTTTATTGATTATGCGAAATAAGTATAATAAACATATAATGATACATGATGAAAGTAGAAAAGAAAGTAGGATACCTGTTAAACTACGTTTTAAAATTGCTAAAGTAGGGTTAGTGTACTGCAATTCTAATTTTTGGTTTTTGGGTAGATAAGTAGATTTAGAAAAAGTAGAAAGTGAGAATACTTTTGTGGTATCTGTATCAAACTTATCATGTGTTGAATCATTTTTGAAATGTTTTATCACATAGTCAATGGCAATTTTTTTTCGCTTTAATTCATTGTTCAAAAGGGTGTTCAGCTTCATGAAATTTATAGAATCTCTAGTAATCGAGATAATAAGTTTATTCACCAAACCAGACATGCCCTTAATACTATCAAAAGCTTTTTTCCCTCTTTGTACAGAATACCCTTTTGTTTTATCGGGTATAATAAAAGTAAAAGCACTGATAGAATCAATAGTTTGGGCATACTCAATGCTTTTGCCTTTGTAGCTACGATGTTTTATTGAGCTGTCGATCTTACGACCTATTACTTCATCATCTATCTTATTTAAAAAATCTATCATCTTTGTGTTTACTGAGACTGTGTCACCAATGTGTTGAATATCTATAAAAGAAAAGAAATCTGTTTTTGCCAAATCAGCATAATACGTCTCCATACTATTGTCAAGACTTATTTGAACTTCATTAATTAGGCGCTGTTTGTTCGTGTTGTAACTCTGAATATTCCAATATACCTGTATGGCAATTGTAATGACAATAGTAGTTGCAATAAAATAGAGTAAGTGCCTGTAGTTCTGCTGTTTCACATATCAAAAGTAATGACAATAAATAAGCAAAGGCCAATCGGTTAACACATGTTAACACTGGTTAACCTTTTTTTAATCTGCAGTGGTTCAAATTTGTAGTGATAATTAATCATAAAATAACTGTCATGAAAAATTCAAGTACAAGAAAACCTATGCGGCAACTATTTTTTTTATTGATGCTCTTTCTTTCGATGAAATCATTTGCCCAAAATTTTACAGGTTTGGCTACCTATAAAACTGATACCAAAATCGATGTTAAGATAGACAGTGCTAAAATAAACATAGATCAAATGAATATGCTTCAACAGCAACTAAGATTGGCTATGCAAAAGGAATTTCAACTTTCATTCAACAAATTTGAATCTAATTGGGAAGAACAGGAAAAACTTGATAAAAAAGGTATTAGTGGTAAGGGTGTCGAGATAAAAATAGTAGGTATTGGAGGCGGTAATGATGGTTTGTTATATAAGAACACCAAAGACAAAAAAAAATTGGAAACTACCGATGTTTTAGGAAAATTATTTTTGGTTTCTGGAGAACTTAAACCTTATAAATGGGAGATGACCCCTGAAACAAAACAAATAGGAAAATATACTTGTTATAAAGCCATAGCCAAACGAGAAGTCACCGAAAGACGTATGTCTGAAGTGAATGGTAAAATAGAAAAAAAAGAAGAAAAGAAAATACGTACTACCATAGCTTGGTATACACCTGAAATCCCTGTAAATCACGGTCCGGAAAACTATTGGGGCTTACCTGGTTTGATTTTAGAAGTGAGCAGCGGAAAACGAATTATAATTTGCACCCAAGTTATTTTGAATCCGAAAGGTAATAAGGTGGTTATTGAAATTCCATCAAAGGGAAAAAAAGTAACCGATGAGGAATATGAGGTAATAATGAAAGAGCAATCGGAAAAAATGCTCAAAATGTATGGTGGTGGAAAGAAAAAGGGGGACAATTTATCATTTAGCATACAAATAGGCGGTTAAGTTAAAAGAATCTTAGTCTAAAAACGCCAAAAACAGCAATCAAAAATGAATAGAATTAGTATATGCCTTTTGTTAGGGCTAGGATTCTTATGTCATCAATTAAGTGCACAAAAAGTAATATTGGAAGGGGCAGTTTTAGATAGTGTCAATACACCTTTAGAACTAGCTAATGTAATAGCTATCAATAAAAATTCAGGGGCAATCGCCTCTTATGGTATTACAGATGCCAGAGGCAGGTTTCGACTTAACCTTAAAAAAGATAGTCTGTATATTTTACGAGCCAGTTATTTGGGTTTTGAAACTTGGGAAGAAGCATTTCAAGCTACTGATAATCAAACAAAAACCATTGTTTTAAGATCATCACCCAACCAAC
>QILY01000160.1 GCA_003232155.1 Maribacter sp. | reverse complement strand
TTGTTGGGTCAACTTCTAAAGCACCTGCAGCATTTTGAATGAGCCCTGTTCCTGCAACATCAACATTTATTTTAGCTGCAGTTATAGCGTCTTCTGCCAAATCATCAGTAGCTACGGTTTCATCAAGAATATCCTCGGTAGTAATAGTATCGTCCAAAATTTTAGCAGAGGTAATTGCATTATCTGCAATTTCATTTTCGGTTATTCCGTTCGTATAAGGGTCAAGTGCTGTACCCGTTCCAGACCTTACTAAAGAAGTATTTCCAGTAGTTACATCGAGAATTTCATTACCAATATCAGTATCATTGTCAGCAGTTATATGATCTATTATGGCAGTATTATTTGTGTCAATGGCATCTAATAGGGGTTGTTGGTCAAAAAACGCACCATCAGTTCTACTCTCTATATCGTTATCGGGATCAGCACTTACAATGTTAGCCGAAGTTAAGAACCCTGGCGTATTGGCGAAGCTTGCTAAGTTCAATTCACTAAAATCTATTGCATCAATACCCACGGCATTTGTGGCTAGCTCATTTCTACCTACTGAATCATCACTTAATTTATTTGCTGTAATTGAGTTGTCTTGAATATCAGCGCCAATAATACCACCATCTTGAATTTGGTCTGATTGGATACTGTTTAAAGCTACTTCAAAATTATTGCCATCTGCTGTAGGCGTGATTACTATGGTACTAATACCCGCAGCTACATTTACAATGGGATCTGTTGTGAAATTACCGCCTTCACTTACTGATTCACATAAATTTATCCATTCTGAACCATTATAATAGTGTACACATTGTATGTCGGTATTGTATACTAATGCCCCTTGACTGGGCGCAATTGCATTCATTTCTGTAGTAGTTACACGGGTAATTACCAATACGCGAGAACTGCTTTCTAGCTCTAATATTGATGAAGGATCAATGTTTTGAGGATTATCACCTATTTTGACTTGGGCTTTAAGAGAAATTCCCATGAAAAGGGTAATAAGTAGAATCAATGTAAAATGTTTCATAGAATCGATTTTATTCATAGGTATAGGAACTGCCAAAAGTAAAGTTATCCATCTATTTAATTAATTATAATAGACGAAACCTACCGTGAATAGGATGAAGGGAGTATTACTCGATAAAAGGTATTGTTTTAACAAAAACTCAAGACGGGTTCAATATGAAATGCATTGAAACCTACAAATTAACAAAAGTTTAGTGATGTTGGTTTTTTTAAGACCCAAACTTATATTTTCTTTATATTTTTGAACATATCCAACCCAATCACACAGATTGAATTTTTGAAAGATTAACACTAAATAACACATGAAACAAACACTATCTATACTTTGTATTTTATTTTTTATGGTTGCTTCTTATGCCCAAGATGATAGTCGTCAATTGTTGCGGGGAAAAGTATTGTACCGTGATAGTAATGTGCCCAATGAAAATGTAATCAATACTACCACAGAAAGAGCAACTATTACAAATGCAAATGGGGAATATGCGATTATGGTCAAAGTAGATGATCAACTTGTGTTTTCGGCATTGAACTATCAAATTGAAATTGTAATTATTACTACAGAAATTTTACAAAGAAATCGTTTGGTAATTGAAGTCAATGAGAAAGTTACCCAATTAGATGAGGTTGTGGTCAGCCCTGAAGAGCAAGAGGAATTTTTGGAAATGCAAAATGAGAAATTTAAAGGATATGAGTATGAAATTGACCGTACCACTGAAGTTGAAAATATAGCATTGTCTCAAACAGAAAGGGGTTTGAGAGACGGTATAAATTTCGTTAATATTTTTAAGGCCTTATTGAATTCAGATAAGAAAGATAAAACTGAGGAAAGACCTAGATTGAAAGTAAGTGAGGTGTTACGTCAAGTATATGAAGATGATTTTTTTGTAAAAGACCTTAAATTGCCCCAAGATAAAATTGAAGCTTTTTTAACCTATTGTGATGCTCAAATGCCAGCGCAATCACTTTTGAAGAAGAACAATGAATTTCAGTTAATTGATTTTTTGGTTACCCATAGCAAAACATTTCTTGAAGATATAGATGAGTAAAAACTACCTTCTTGTGTTCTGTTTTATATTCATTTCAACGGCTGTAGGTGCGCAATCGTTTTTTTCAAAAAAGATAGAAGGTAGGGTATATAGTAAAGATGGTGACGTAGCTGCTACCCATGTTCAGAATATTACTACCCAAAGAGCTACAATTACTGATATCAACGGCTTTTTTGCCATCCTGACAAACCTTAATGATACGCTTGTATTTTCTGCTGTACAGTTCAAGAAAAAACAAATTGTGGTTACTGGCGAAATATTAAATCAACCTACTTTATATGTTCCTTTAGAAGATGCCTTGAACCAATTGGATGAGGTAATAGTAACCCCTTATAATTTAACGGGTGATATTACGAAAGATATAAGCATATTGAATATTGAACCAGTGGTAACCACTTCTACTTTAGGTTTGCCGAATGCGTATGTAATACCGCTTACAAAGGCAGAACGAGAGTTGTTTGAGGCGACAACTGGCGGAGGTTTTCTGCCACTGAACCCTATTCTCAATGGTATATCGGGCCGAACAAGAATGCTCAAGAACCGAGTGAAAAGAAATGCAAAATATGCTCGCACACAACGGGTTAGGGCATTTTATGCAGATTCATTGATTGTTAGCGATTTGAAAATTCCGGAGTTGAAGATTGCCGATTTCATGTACTTCTGTGAGGTAGACCCCTCTTTTAGCACTGTTGTAGATACCCATGACCAGTTAAAAATCTGGGGGTTTATGCGAAAGAAAAGCCTAATTTATAGAGCGAATAATGACCTTGATTGAAATTAAATTTTGGCATACCATTTGTTTACTTTTGAATGACGAAAAAGAATAGTATGAAGTTTTTAAAAAAAGGATTCCTTATTTTGCTGTTGCCCCTTTTGGCATTTTCCGCGGAACATAAATTTTATCTAAGTGTTACTAATATCAATTATGCAGAAAAAGATGATGCGCTACAGATTACATCTCGTGTTTTTATAGATGATCTAGAAGCCCTTCTTAAAGAACGCTATGATATTAGCGGGAATTTAGGAACTGATACAGAATCTAGGTTAGCTGATGAATATCTTGAAAAATATTTAAGAGCAAAATTCACTCTCGAAATCAATGGCGAGATAAAGCCTTTCGATTTTTTGGGTAGAAAATATGATGCAGATGTTATAATTTTTTATTTAGAAATTCCAAAAGTTGATTTGTCTTCAATTACATCTATTCAAATTAAAAATGAAGTTCTTACCGACCTTTATGATGAACAACAAAATATTGTTCATTTTAAGATCAACGGCAAAAAAAAGAGCTTTGTTCTTGTGAAATCAGATACTAAAGGAATGTTAAACTTGTAACATTTCTTATCAAATTCTTAAAAAAAACTCTACATTTCGAAAGACTAATAATTAATATAAAAATGAATAAAGTTAAGTATTGTTTTGCATCACTATTGTTTTTGTTTGGAGCAATAGTTTCTGCCCAAGAGGAGACACCAAAAGAAAAAGAACCTGGTCATACCAACCAGAGTAAGTTTAAGCAGTTGTATGAAGAGTTTTCAACGCCAAATACCTATCGTAGTGCATCTGGTGCACCTGGCCCTGATTACTATCAACAACAGGCCGATTATAAGATGAATATTGAGTTGGATGATAAAAAACACTGGATATACGGTGAAGAAACCATCACCTATACCAATAATTCACCTGATGACCTTGAATTTTTATGGGTACAGCTAGATCAAAATATCAGAACAAAAGATTCTAAAGCAAAACTTAAAAATGGGGGAGGCATTCCTTTAGCAGAGCAAGCAAGCGCTTTTGCAAGTAAATATATAGATGAACCTTTCGATGGAGGCTTCATTATAGAGCATGTAAAAGATGCCTCAGGTAAGGCATTGCCTTATACGATTAATTTTACCATGATGCGAATTGACTTGCCACAACCATTAAAGAGTAAAAGTCAAATATCTTTTTCTATCAAATGGAACTTTAATATTCCAGATCATACAGTAAATAGGGCACGTTCTGGGTATGAGCAATTTCCAAAAGATGGTAACAGGGCTTATGTAATCGCTCAGTTTTTTCCAAGAATGGCAGTGTACAATGATGTAGAAGGATGGCAAAACCATCAATTTTGGGGGAATGGTGAATTTGCACTTAATTTTGGAAATTATGATGTGAACATTACAGTGCCTGCAGATCATGTATTAGATGCTACGGGAACACTTCAAAATAGAAAAGAAGTTTTCTCTAAAGAAATGATGAAGCGTTATAATAAGGCAAAAAAATCATATGATAAGCCTGTTGTTATTGTAACACAAACCGAAGCTGAAGCAGCTGAAAAAGGCTTTTCGGACAAGAAAAAAACTTGGAAATTCAAAGCTGAAAATGTTCGTGATTACGGTTTTGCAACATCTAGAAAGTTTATTTGGGATATGCAGGCCGTGAAAATAGGTAATAAAGATGTGATGGCTGTTTCAATGTACCCTAAAGAAGGTAATCCGCTTTGGGAAGAATATTCAACAAAAGCGGTTGCACATGCTTTAAAATCGTACTCAGAACATTCGTTTGATTATCCGTATCCTAAAGCAATTTCAGTACATGCTAAAAATCAAGGAATGGAATACCCTATGATTTGTTGGAACTACGGTAGGCCAACTGAAGATGGAAAATATTCTGATCGTGTAAAATACGGAATGATCAGTGTTATTATTCATGAAGTAGGTCACAATTTTTTTCCAATGATCGTAAACTCCGATGAACGTCAATGGGGCTGGATGGATGAAGGTTTAGATACTTTTATGCAGTATATGGCAGAACAGGAATTTGGTGAAATTTACCCAGAAGCTATTGCGCCAAATAAAGCTTATCCTTCAAGAAGAGGTGCGCCTTCTAAAATAGTACCTTATATGAGTGGTGACCAAAGTGCTATGTCCCCAATCATGTCCAACCCTGAAAATGTATACAAATTGGGGCCTAATGCGTATGGAAAACCTGGAACAGCATTGAATATACTTCGTGAAACTGTAATGGGAAGAGAGCTTTTTGATCACGCTTTCAAAACCTATTCAAAACGTTGGATGTTTAAGCACCCAACTCCCGAAGATTTTTTCCGTACTATGGAAGATGCTTCTGCGGTTGATTTAGATTGGTATTGGAGAGCTTGGTTCTATACTACCGATTATGTGGATATAGGAGTTAAAGACATCAAAAAGTATTATGTATCAAATAAGCCTACAAAGAAAATGGAGGAGTATATGAAGGCGAGAAACCTAACTGAAGCTGATTTGCCACCATTGGTATATTTGGCCGAAGAGGGTAGTGAAGATTATGACCAAAGCCTAAAAGGAAAATCACCTTCTGAAAGTTCAAAAACGTTAAAAGAGTTTATGATGGATAACATGACTGCAGCCGAAAGATCAGCAGTTAAAGAACCTAAGTATTTTTATCAGATAACCTATGATAAACCAGGTGGAATACCAATGCCGTTGATAGTAGAGTATACGTATGCAGATGGTAGTAAGAAGAATATCACTTATCCGCCAGAAATATGGAGAAAAAATGATAAAGAAGTAAGCATAGTACTATCTTCTGAAAAGGAATTGACAGGCGTTATAGTTGATCCAAAAGCTGAAACAGCTGATATTGATACAACAAACAATTCTTGGCCTAGGAAAGAACAGAAATCTGATTTTGATAAAATGAAAGAGAATATTAAAGGATAAGATTAATTTTTAGTAATTCAATTTAAAAGCCCTGTAATTCACAGGGCTTTTTTCTTTTGATGTACAAACTTCATTATATTTGTACTATGCTTATTCATTTACCTTTATTCATTAGTGGTGTCGAGATATTTTTTATCATGTTTATTGTGGTTATGGTCTTTGGGGCCGATAAAATTCCTGGTATTGCCAAGGGTTTGGGCAAGGGTATGCGCCAATTAAAAGACGCTACTGAAGATATTAAACAAGAAATTCAAAAAAGTGCTGACAAACAAGGTATTGATACCAGTTTTGTCAGTGATATTAAAAAAGATATCGACGAGGTCAAAGAAAATATGACTTCTGATCTTACCAAAGAAATAGGAGGCGTTAAAGATACAGTTGATGATATTAAGGGCGTGATCAAAAGAAAATAACAT
This sequence comes from Maribacter sp., assembly GCA_003232155.1. Classification (GTDB taxonomy): domain Bacteria; phylum Bacteroidota; class Bacteroidia; order Flavobacteriales; family Flavobacteriaceae; genus Maribacter_C. The sequence continues at coordinate 842 of QILY01000160.1, read as the reverse complement.
GCTCGAACAACTGTTGCAGTGGGATAGGGACACCCTTATTTACCTCAACAGTTTAGGTTCTGACACCTACGATGGCTTTTGGTCTGCCATAACCAATTTTAATAATTGGACGCTTCTTTTTATACTGCTCATTTTTCTTATTTTTCGAAAAAATTCTAGAAAAGATTTTTTTTTGCAGTTGCTTACATTTAGTAGTATGCTAATTCTTTTGACATTGACCATATTTCTTGTCAAGGAAGGAGTAGGTAGATTACGACCTTATAATGACCCTGAAATCAATACGCTTATTCGAGTGGTACGTACTTCTAGAGGTTATAGTTTTTTCTCGGGCCATGCCGCCTCTTCTTTTAGTATAGCAACTCTAGCAATATTATTTTTAAGAAAAAGATTTAGATGGATATTTATCATCTACCTATGGCCTTTATTATTTTCTTATAGCCGTATATATTTAGGAGTACATTACCCTATTGACATTATAGTAGGCACGCTTGTCGGAATTTTATTTGCAGTGTTATTTTATAAATTGTCCCTTAAATTCGGATTAAATTTAGAGCACTCTACTTAAAGTAAGTCCGTCTCTGATAGGAAGTAATACAGTTTCAATTCTAGGGTCTTCTTTTAATTTTCGGTTATAGTCTAATAATATTTTGGTAGCCTTATCTTTTGAGTTCAATGGTTCTACAACTTTGCCTGACCAAAGTACGTTGTCAGATAATATTATGCCACCAGATCGTATTTTTTGAATTGCCGCCTCAAAATACCTGTCATAACTCACTTTTTCAGCATCAATAAATACAAGGTCAAATTTGATATTGATTGATGGAATTATTTTCAATGCATCT
>QILY01000206.1 GCA_003232155.1 Maribacter sp. | reverse complement strand
AGAAGAAAACCATCAACGAACAACTAAAAGCGTAGCGATAAAAATGAACATATTTGTAATAGGTATTGGATTAATAGGAGGTTCCATGGCGAAGGATATCAAGCAAATAATGCCTGATGCCAAAATTTATGGTATTGACACTAATGATGCCCACCTAGAAGAAGCATTTGCTTTGAACCTTATTGATGTAAAATCAAGCTATGAAGATTTGCATCTAGCCGATATGGTTATTGTGAGTGTTCCTGTAGATGTTATGGTTAAGGAGTTGCCTAAAATTTTGGATGTTGTTCACGATGATGCGGTTGTGTTTGATGCAGGTTCTACCAAGGATTTGATATGTAAAGTTTTACTGAACCACCCTAAGCGCAGAAATTTTTTAGCTTGTCACCCTATTTCAGGGACTGAATTTTCAGGTCCATCTGCAGCGATTAATGGATTGTATAAAGGAAAGACCAATATTATCTGTGAAGTAGAAAAAACAGCATTTAAAATACAAGAAAAGGCATTAGAGCTTTTTCAAAAATTAGGCATGCGCATACGGTATATGAACCCTGAAGCTCATGATAAGCATATAGCTTATGTATCCCATTTGTCACACATCAGTTCTTTTATGTTAGGAAAGACGGTTATTGATAAAGAAAAAAATGAACGTGATATTTTTGACATGGCAGGTAGTGGATTTGAAAGTACGGTACGTTTGGCAAAAAGCTCCCCAGCCATGTGGACACCCATTTTTGAGCAGAACAAAGAAAATGTTATAGAGACACTTGAAGAATATATTCAAAATCTAAAAAAATTTAAACAAATGCTTTTAGAGGAAAATTATGAGGGTATTTATAATGAAATGAAACATGCCAATAAAATCAAGGAAATATTAAACGGAATACCATTGAATAAAAAGTAAATTGTTTGACCTGGATTATGCATTAAAACTTCGTTATGAGATTCTAATGTAAGAGAAAAAAACAGATGAAAAATGTCATCCTGAGCGCAATCGAAGGCTTACAGCGCTAAAGATTTCAAGTAAACTATCTCGGGGCAAGCCCACGAGGCATTAAAAGGAATTCACCTTTTACATTTCGACGCAAGCCTGTCCGGCAGGCAGGCGTCGGAGTATTAAACCCACTGGTGGGAATAAAAATAATAAATCAAAAGTCAGAAATAAATAAACTGTAATGGAGAATACAAAAGAAATGAGAGCATGGTTGGATGATATGGGTTTAGATCATCCACTAGTAATAGCAGGGCCATGTAGTGCTGAAACCGAAGAGCAAGTTTTGCGTATTGCGCATGAACTTAAAGATACGGATGTTAATTATTACCGTGCAGGTATTTGGAAACCAAGAACACGCCCTGGAAATTTTGAAGGTGTAGGTGCTTTAGGGTTAAAGTGGTTGCAAAAAGTTAAGGCGGAAACAGGAATGAAAACTTGTACTGAAGTAGCAAATGCTGCGCATGTAAAGTTAGCATTAGAGCATGATATTGATTTATTGTGGATCGGAGCACGTTCAACGGTAAGTCCGTTTATTATACAAGAAATTGCAGATGCTTTAGAAGGTACAGATAAGATTGTATTGGTGAAAAACCCTGTTAATCCTGATTTATCATTGTGGTTAGGTGGTATTGAGCGTTTGCATAAGGCCGGCATAAAAAAACTAGGGGCAATTCATAGAGGTTTTTCTACCTATGAAAAGACAAAATATAGAAACATACCTGAGTGGCAAATAGCTATTGAGTTTCAAAATAAATTTCCTGATATACCATTAATCAATGATCCTTCCCATATTACAGGTAATAGAGAAATGATACTTGATGTATCGCAAACGGCCTTAGACCTTAATTTTGATGGTTTGATGATCGAAACACACCATGACCCTGATAAAGCATGGAGTGATGCAGCACAGCAAGTTACCCCAAGTAAGCTGGTGCAGATTATGAGAGATTTGAGAATTAGAAAAGAGACAGATACAGAAACAGAGTACAATATAAAGTTGAGTAATCTACGTGCCCAAATTGATGTTATTGATAATCAATTAATCGAGACCTTAGGCAAAAGAATGAAGGTTTCCGATGGCATCGGAGAATTGAAAAAGCAAAAGAACGTAGCTGTTCTTCAATCAAATCGATGGAACCAAATTCTAGGTGCAATGATTCTTGAAGGAGAGTCAAAAGGATTGAGTGAGGAATTTGTTTTAAGAATGTTCAAAGCTATTCACCAAGAGTCGATCAATCATCAAGAGAAGATTGTAAATTCATAATGAACCCATCTTTACTTTTAACGAAGTTATGCGCAAAAAGAGGGAATAAGAAAATAACCGAGATATTTCAAAACAGCCGCTAAGAGTATATTGAACTGTTCTCTATAAGAGTTATATAAAAGTATTGCTTTTCTTTGTACAACAAAATAAGTTAATGTTAGGAATCGTATATAAATCTACCGGAAGCTGGTACACTGTAAAAGGCGAAGATGACGTTTTTTATAAGTGCAGAATCAAAGGTAAATTTCGTATGCTAGGTATTAAAAGTACAAACCCTGTTGCTGTTGGCGATACGGTATTTTTTGAAATAGAAAGTATCGGTGATGAGACCTTGGGTATTATTTTTGAAATAGGGGAACGGAAAAATTATATTGTTCGAAAATCGGTCAACCTATCAAAACAGACACATATTATTGCTGCGAATTTAGATCAGGTTTTTTTGATGGTAACCTTGAATAACCCTAAAACATATTGTGTTTTTATAGATCGTTTTCTAGCTACAGCTGAAGCATATCAAATTCCTGTCACGCTTCTTTTTAATAAAATAGACACCTATTCCAATGAAGAATTAGCTGAGGTAAAATTCTTGGCTGAATTATATCGTAACATAGGATATACTTGTATAGGTATATCGGCCATAAGCGGAAAAAATATAGATAAGGTAAAGGAAGCAATGTTGGGTAAAACTTGCATGTTTTCAGGGCATTCAGGTGTAGGTAAATCTACTTTGATAAATATTTTGGAGCCTACATTAGACATTAAGACCGCTGAAATATCAGAGCAGTACTTACAGGGTCAACATACCACTACTTTTGCCGAAATGTTCGATTTAAGTTTTGATGCTCGAATCATTGACACTCCAGGTATTAAAGGGTTTGGTATTGTTAATATGGAAGCATCTGAAATAGGCGATTATTTTCCTGAATTTTTCAAATTGAAAAGTGACTGTAAATTCAATAATTGTTTGCATATTGATGAACCCCATTGCGCGGTTAAAAATGCGCTCGATGCAGATAAGATTGCATGGAGCCGCTATAAAAGTTATGTGCAAATGGTATCTGGCGAAGAAGAAAATTACAGAACCGATATATACGGAGAAAAATAGATGCGTACCGTCATACAAAGAGTTTCTAGGGCCAGTGTTACTGTAGAGGGTAAATTGATTTCAAAAATTGAAACCGGATTACTTATTTTATTGGGTATTGAAAATGTCGATACAGAAGAAGATATTATTTGGCTTTCTCGAAAAATTGCAAACCTGCGCATTTTTGGTGACGAAAATAGTATTATGAACAAATCTATAATAGAAGTTGAAGGCAATGCTATTGTGGTAAGTCAGTTTACATTATATGCAGGTACTAAAAAAGGGAATCGGCCTTCTTATATAAAAGCGGCAAAACCTGATATAGCTGTTTCTATGTACGAAAAATTTGTATACCAATTAGAGGCTGATTTAGGCAAAAAAGTAGGAACAGGGGTTTTTGGAGCCGATATGAAAGTTGAGTTATTGAATGATGGCCCTGTAACTATTGTAATCGACACTAAAAATAGAGAATAAACAGATTTTATCAAATATTTTCCTTCCATGTATAAGAAATTATGTTGTAAGATTTAAACCAAACCAAACCAAACCAAACCAAACCAAACCAAACCAAACCAAACCAAACCAAACCAAACCAAACCAAACCAAACCAAATTAATGCAATTATTTTTCTTATTCTGTTGCCTATTGACCTGCTTTTTTTCAAGCCATCTCCTGTTTCTCAATTGGACAATAAGATAAAAAAAATCTTGAAACTGGCTATCCCCGAGGCAGGGCCTCGAGGAATTCTTTCCGAGTAAATGGCCACAAATCGTTCAATGCAAGCTCTTTCTGTATTTTCTGACGATTATTGGCCGGCATACGTAAAATAGAAACCGCTTTTGAAATTTTATAATAAATAAGATTGATAAGTTCCTTATATGTCTATTGAGTGTACCCTGCATTTCAACGGTCAGCTAAATACGTACATTGTGGTATAGGCGTCTAAATAATCTATTGTCGCCATATTAATAGTACCCTGTTTTAGGGTATAATACTTTCACTGTTTAAGGTGTGTTCTTTCTTTTGTTAAAATTTTACATTTGTAGTGTTCGATTCTTATTTTATGTTTTCGGATTTTTTAAAAATAATTGCAATGGTCCGTTGTGTATTTTGATGAAATTTTGTCGATTCGAGTGATTTTTTGCCTAGTTAGGTCAAAAATAGTTCTCTATACAATTTTTCAAATATTTTTTTGTTAGTGCAACAATATAATTACAATACCAGGTTCAACTCACTACTTGCTGGTGGGTTATATTATCAATAGCCAATATATAACCTGCAAACGGCAAGTCAATTAAATTTCAACTACAACCCTGTCAAATGAAAAAAATATTTCAGAATTGTCATTTAGTAGCTACTGTTGTTCTATTACCATTTATACTTCTTACTGGATATCAAACATACGCACAACGATACCCTGCTGTTTTTGACCCTGCGGTCATACCATTTAATGGAACCACCAATGGTTTTGTAATTCAAGGGCTGGCGCAAACAGCTTCTGATAATGGTAGTTTTAAATTGGGTAATGAAGTACGGTTTATTGGGGATATTAATAATGACGGCATTGAAGATATTGCGCTTGGAAATGGTGATAAAGCTGTCGGTACAAATCAATTATCGGGAAGGGCCTTTATCATCTTTGGATCTACCTCCGCTTTCCCAACCCCCTTCGATCTTACCACACTGGATGGCACCAATGGGTTTGTTGTTGAGGGTATTGTTTTTAACGAAAGGCGAGGCTCTACAATAGCCGGCCCTGGAGATATAAATGGCGATGGAATAGATGATCTGATCATTGGTTCCAGCGCTACTGATGCTGATGAAATAGTATTGTATGGCACTACTACTTTCCCTGCTCTAATAACAGTTAATGATATTAATGGCACCAATGGGTTTTTAATTAATACCCCAGGAAGTAATCAGGTGGCTACTTTGGGCGATGTAAACGGTGATGGGATAGGTGATTTTATAATTGGAACCCCTCATTTTTCAGGAACGTCATGGATTATATTCGGCCGTACGGGCAATTACCCTGCATCGCTGGATATTTTATGGTTAGATGGCACCAATGGGTTTAGAACCAGCAATTTTCCCAGCTCTCGACCATCTTATCAAGTAGGTGGTGCCGGAGATATTAATAACGATGGCCAAAATGATATACTTATTGGGAGCTGGAACAGTCCAACAGATGCAAATAGCTATGCGTTGTTTGGAAAAAACACTCCTTTTGGTGCATTCGTAGATATTACGGCAGTTAATGGAACAGACGGGTTTCTTATTGATAATCAAGGCAATGGCTTTATAACGAGTGTTGGCCCTATTGGCGATATTAATAATGATGGTATAGACGATTGCTTTTCAGAAAACAATATAATATTAGGATCTGCAACTGCTTTTCCTGGTAGTTTGTTAATGAGCGACCTGAATGGCTCAAACGGGTTTGTACTTGAAAATATCGTGCGGTACGCTGCGCCTACAGGTGATTTAAATCTGGATGGGGTTGATGATTTTATAGTAGCTTCCACTGACCCAGTAGCTTCCAATGATTATTATGTTGTTTTTGGAAGATTAGCAGGCTTTCCGGCTACGTTTGATCGTTCTACATTGGATGGTACAAACGGATTTCAGATTACAATTGGTCAGTTACCAGGTCTTGACAGACCAGTTGATGGGGGAGAAGATTTTAATGGGGACGGATTTTCGGACTTTATTATGGGAGATTTAGGAGGTGCTGGAAATAGTACCGGGTTGGTGTACGTAGTGTTTGGAAGTGACTTTGTTGCACCCACCATTACCTGCCCCGGTAACCAGCAATTATGCTTTGGCACAACGGTAATGCCAGATTATACAAGTTCGGCAACTGTTACTGATACTGAGGATCCCAACCCTGTGGTAACCCAAAGCCCCGCGGCAGGCTCTACTATTGCAAGCGGTACAACCTCTATTATTATCACCCTAACAGCTACCGATGCCAGTGGCAATACGAGTGACTGTGCCTTTACAGTTAACCTGACGGATACCGAGGCACCGGTTATGAATTGCACACCCACATCGCCAATTACTGTGGGCGCTACCATTGATGACTATACAGGATTAATTACCTCTGTAACTGATAATTGCGATTCTAATCCTGTGATTACGCAATCTCCGCCACCGGGATCTCCTTTTGTAAATGGCATAACTATTAGGATAACAGCTACCGATGCTACCGGCAATGCGAGTTTTTGTGAATATGTCATCAACATACCTCCAGATACTACACCACCCACCATTACTTGCCCCGGTAACCAGCAATTACTCTGTACCGATACAGTAATACCCGATTACACAGGTCCGGCAAATGTTATGGACACTGAAGACCCCAACCCTGCAGTAACCCAAAGCCCGGCGGCAGGCTCTGCTTTTACTAACGGTATGACCGTTACCCTAACAGCTACCGATGCCAGCGGCAATGCGGGCAACTGTACTTTTATTGTCAATCAAGAAGCGGATACCGATGCAC
>QILY01000250.1 GCA_003232155.1 Maribacter sp. | reverse complement strand
TTGCGTAAGCAAATTATGGGTATTCTTTCAGATAGTACACCTATGGAAGATCCTAAAGATCCAGAAACCGATACTACCTTCGCCCTATATAAAATTCTAGCTTCTGAAGCTCAAGTTACTGAAATGCGAGCCAATTACTTAGGTGGAAATTATGGTTACGGTCATGCCAAACAGGCTTTATATGAAATAATAATAGAGCGGTTTGGAGAAGCCCGTGAAAAGTTCGATTACTATATGAACAACCTGATTGAAATAGATGAGGCACTAGTTATTGGTGCCAAAAAAGCGAAAATTACCGCTAATGCTGTTTTAGAAAGGGTTAGAAATAAGGTAGGATATTAATTTTAAGGATTATTTCTTAACAATCTCCAATAGTTCCATTTCAAAAACCAAAGCGGAATATGGTGGTATTACTCCACCTCCACCACCTCTCTGGCCATAGGCCAAATCTTGTGGTATAAAAACTTTCCATTTTGAACCAATAGGCATTAATTGTAAGGCTTCTTGCCATCCTTTTATGACTTGGGTTACGCCAAAAGTTTCAGGTTTACCACGCTCTACCGAGCTATCAAATACTTTTCCGTCTATCAACATACCTGTATAGTGAACCTTTACTTTGTCTGTTGCTATTGCTATTGCACCATCTCCTTCGCTTAAAATTTCATATTGCAGACCGCTATCAGTAGTAATGACCTCAGACCTTTTTCCATTTTCGACCAAAAACTGTTCCCCTTCAGCGCTGTTTTCTTTTGCTTTTTTTTCTTGTAGCTCGGTAATGGTGGTTTGCACCTTATTTTTAGCCTCTTTCAGTGATATCTTTTCTTTCCCCTTCATTACGTCTTCAAGAGCAGTGGATAAAGAAATGTAGGATAAAGAATCAAAACCTACTGTTTTAAGGTTATTGCCCACGCTAACACCAAAGGCATAACTGAAATTTTGCAGCTCATCTTCTAGGTTTACTTCTTTCGCCTTTTCAATTTCAGCTAACTTGGCCTGCATTTGGCTAACTTGTATTTTTAATTTGGCGACTTGATTGATCAAATCTTTCTTCTTTTGACCAAAACTGGTAAAGGTTATTAAAAAGGCTGCTGTAATTACAATTGATTTCTTCATTAATGAAGTGTTATTTTGATGGGAAAGATAACCAAAATCAGAAAAATAGAAATACTTCAGTAGTTATTTTATAGATAATATATACAGATTACTCGGTCGGTTTTGAATTGATTGTAATTTACTCACTGTGAGATCGATATTAATTGAACTCAGGTTTCTAGGGAGTATAATTATATAGCCTCGAACAGCTTTCCTGGCAATGGGCGTATGATCCCTTTCATTTCCATGGTTAAAAGGGTAGAGGAAACCTTGAAAATTGGTAATTGGCATTCTAATGCAATAACATCCAATAACTGCTTCCCTTCCTTCTGTAAATACGAATAGATTGATTTCTCAGTGTCATTCAACTCCACAAAAAGTTGTTTTTGCACTGTTTTTGTCTCTTTTTCGGCGACTTCCCATCCTAACAGATAAATCAAATCAGCGGCTGAAGTAAGTATATGTGCCTTTTGTTGTTTGATTAAATTATTACAGCCCAAACTATACTTGTCTTCAGCACGCCCAGGTACGGCAAAAACATCTCGACTATAGCTATTGGCAATATCGGCGGTAACCAAACTGCCCCCTTTTTCAGCAGATTCAATCACAATAGTAGCCTCGGCGATTCCGGCTACAATACGATTTCGTTTTAAAAAATTTTCACGTTCAGGGTTGCTATTACTCCAAAAATCAGTTACGAAACCTCCATTCCTCTCTACTTCAGCAACATATTTAGAATGTACTTTTGGGTATATTTGGTTCAGGCCATGCGCCAAACACCCTATGGTCTGTAAGCCATATTTTATGGCTGCTTTTTGAATGCAAATATCAACTCCGTATGCAAAACCACTAACGATCACAGGGTTTAATGGGGCAATATCAGCTATGAACTTTTCACAAAAAGCACTGCCATAACTCGTGATTTTCCGAGTACCTACTACGCTAATAATCTTTCGATTTTGTAAATCAATATTGCCTTTGCTAAAGAGCAATATAGGGCCATCGATACAATGTTTTAAATAGCTAGGGTAATCTGCACCCATAAAATACGAATACTCAATATTATTCCTCTGAATATATTGATATTCACTTTGAGCCGCCTCAAGGTGTTCAGTATCATAAAGTCCCCTAATAGTATGCGTGCCTATACCATCTATTTTTAAGAGGTTTTGCAATTTATCGGAAAAAACTGCTGTTGGACTGCCACAATGGGCAATGAGTTTTTTTGCAGTAACATCACCAATATTTGGAACATTTTGTAGTCGAAGAATTGCAAGTAATTCATCTTTAGCTAATTGTGAATCGTTCATAGTTATTCACAATATAGATAAAATATAATGTTAATAAAAAGTTATCGACATGGTTTTGAGAAGCTATATTTTTTACAATATTTGCTTTGATGGTTTTAGAACACTATATCTCTGAATTGCTTTATAGATACAACTGCGTAATGGTACCCGAACTGGGTGCTTTTTTAACGCAAATGAAGTCTGCCATTATTCATGAGCATACCCATACTTTTTATCCCCCAAGTAAAGTAATCTCCTTTAATGAAAAGGTGCTCACTAATGATGGGCTATTGGTTTCTTATATGGCCGATGCTGAAAAAACATCTTATGAAGAGATGTTGAAGCAAGTTGCCGAAATTGTAGGTCATTGGAAAAAAAGACTTCAAAAAGGAGAGCATTTAATCTTGACCAATATTGGTGAATTATGGCTTAGTACTGACCACAAAATTCAGTTTCAACCACACTATCAGGTAAATTACCTTAGCTCATCTTTTGGGTTATCATCTTTTGTGTCTGCGCCAGTTACTAGAGAAGTTTTGAAGGAAGAGGTGGTTGCGATGGAAGAAGTTATTCCGTTTACCATCACTCCTGAAAAAAGGGAAGCATATTCTTTAAGACCCTATTTAAAATATGCTGCTGTTGCATTATTGGCTCTTTCTACGGGCTTGACAGGATTCCGTTTTTACAACGAAACCATTAACAAACAGCAATTAGTAGAGCAACAAGTGACAGAACAAGTTTCAAAACGTATTCAAGAAGCTACTTTTTTTGATATGGAGCCTTTGGAATTGCCTTCAATTTCATTGAGCACCAAGACCAAAAAGAAAAATGTTCGTACACACCATATTGTTGCAGGTGCTTTTAGAATAAAAAAGAATGCAGACCGTAAAATCCGTTTGTTGAAAAGGCAAGGATTTAATGCAGAATATATTGGCATTAATCCTTATGGCCTTCATCAAGTAGCTTATGATAGCTATACTGATGTTGACGAGGCTCTAAATGCTTTACGAACTATTAAACGCACACAGTCTACCGACGCTTGGATGTTATCTAAGTAGTGTCTGGTCGGAAATACAACAAAATTAAAATCAGTTTGTTTTTGGCGTTTTTTCACTTTTCTTGAATTCCTGATACCGAGATCAAAAATTCAATAAAAATAAAAACCCGCTCAAAAAAAACAGGATTTATAAAATTCGTCTATTTCCGACCATACACTAAGTAATCTTATATTCTCATTTTTCCGTTTTTATTCCAAATGAAATCAAAGATATCTGATGTATCTTTGCATAAAATTTCTGAAATGCAAGTGAAAAATCCTAGTGATACACGAACTGTAATGACTGATATTGTTCTGCCTGGCGAGACCAATATATTGAACAACCTTTTTGGCGGCGAACTTCTTGCGAGAATGGATCGGGCAGCTAGTATTGCTGCTGGAAGACACAGTGGTGGTGTCACCGTGACCGCTTCTGTGAATCACGTGGCTTTTACTCAAGCCGTACCTTTGGGAAGTGTCGTTACTGTAGAAGCCGCTGTTTCAAGGGCATTTTCAACCTCTATGGAAGTTTTTATCGATGTTTGGATCGAAAACCGTTTTAGCGGTAAACGTTCAAAGGCAAACGAAGGCATATATACTTTTGTGGCTTTGGATGAAACTGGAAAACCAACAAAAGTACCACGATTAGAACCTCAGACCGATCTGGAAAAAGAACGTTTTGACGCAGCTCTTAGAAGAAAACAATTGAGTTTGGTATTGGCCGGAAAAATGAAACCAAATGAGGCTACAGAGCTTAGGGCCTTGTTTATGGGTGGATAAAAAAGTTTGAATTATTATAATCTATATACCCAATCTTCAGGATTCAATCGTAAAGTATCTTTAAAAAGGTAGAATTTTAGGCGTGTCTGCCCGCTAGACCGATTGGTATATATTTCGCCCAATTCTTCTTTAGCAGCTACCTTATCGCCTTTTTTCACGTATAAATTTGAGAGATTATAGTATGTGCTGATAAAATTACCATGTTTTATTTGTACTCCTTTATTACCTCCGGGCACAGAAAGAATGGCAATAACCTCACCTTCAAAAATAGCCCTTGCCCTTGCCCCTTGATCCGTTACAATAATAACGCCGTTACTTTCATGCTTTATGCCTGGGTAAACAGCATCATTATACACTCCGAAACCTTGACTTTTGATGCCTTTTTCTACTGGCCAAATTAATTTTCCTTTATTAGCTGTAAAATTGTTTGCTACTAAAGTAGCTTCAGGAGTAAGTATAAATTTACTGGAATTAGTGACCTTTTTTCCTGTTTTTTTATTGGATGCCGCTATAGCGGCACGAATCAATTTCTCTATCTGTTTATCAATATTTCTTGCTTCTCTTTTCTTTTTATTGATAGTGGCCGTATACTGACTCTCATTTTGACGAATACTCTTCAATAACCCTTTCTGCGATTGTATCTCTTTGAACAATTGGTCTTTTGCTTTTCGATTTTGGGCAAGCAACACTTCTTTTACTTTTCGTTCTTCATTCAGGTCTTTGTTCAAGCGTGACAAATCATCGGTTTTGATCAGAATTTGTTCTCCTTGCCCCCTTCGGTAATCGGTATATTGCTTAATATACTGTAATCGTTTAAATGCCTGAAAAAAGTTTTCCGAAGATAAAAGAAACATCAATCGACTCTGCTGCGACTTGTTTTGATACGATTTTCGAATCATAGTGCCATAATCTTCCTTTAATACCTTTAAGTCATTTCTAAGCTTGCTGATGCTCCTTATATTGGCATTGATTCTTCTGTTTAAGAGGTTTGATTGTTGATTTGTAACACGAATCAATTGCTGGCGTACATTTATCTTTTTATCCAAGGCCCCCATTTGGTCCAAAATCGTACCTTTTTCCTTCTTTTCGGCGAATAATAATCGGTTAATTTCCCATATTTCAGTTTGAAGTTGCTCTCTTTTTGCTTCAAGGGCTTTTTGCTCATTGGTCTGAGCGTAACTAGTTTGTGCGATGCAGATCATCAGCACAAAAAAGAAGGCCATATGTAGCCTTTTAAATATCATCTTTCTTTATAGTTATTTTTTTATACCCTTTTGGTATTTTATAAGGAAACCGCAATGGCTGGTTAAATTCAATAGTACGATATTCAATATCAATCGTATTTTTAATAGCCTTGTCGATGGCTAGAATATTAATTTCTTTAGGTAAGATATACTTGTCTATTTTTTGGTAATTTTTATAATTGATTTCCAACAACCTTTTTTTCAGGGGCTGCGATAATTGCTGGGTTGCCATTTTAAAATTCTTGGGTTCAATTTGAAACAGGGTTTTAAAAAGTTCCGCTACTTTTCTAGGCTTTAACTGATAGTTTCCCTCAGTAACTGAAACATCATATTTTCCTTCCCGTAAATTAAATAAAGCTTGACCCAAAAGTAAGTTCTGTACTTTTTCAAAATCGAGCTCTGTGCCTAATAAATTACTGAGATAGGAGAAATCACCATCGAAATATTCATTCTGTAATTTATTATAAAAAGAAACCCGGTCAGGGGTTATGTAGGCTTTAACAAGAGGTAAAGGTCTACTACTGATCCATATTGCTTTATCTTTTTCCATTCTCAAATTCACCCCAAACCCTTGTGAAGATTCACCATCAGAATAATCAATCTTCATTATTCCTCTGAGTGTCTTAAAATCAATTTGGTTCTGGTAATGGGTTCTGATGATTGCCTTGGCCGATAATTTTTCATTAACAGAACCACTGGTAAGAACTTTGTTCGATTTGCAGGATAGGACAAAAAAAGAAAATGCGATAAAACCAAACCATCGTAATATATGCCCAAACCACATAGCTTTTCGGTTTTTTGACTCTTTCTTCCTTCCTTTAATTGCGTTAAAAAATGAAACCGTAGCAAAAGCTATGCTTGAATTTTTCGCCTTATTAAAGAAAAAAACAACTTTCGCCAAAATTCCCGAAAATCTAAATGGTTTGGGTATAGTTTGAAATTTTGGAGCCATAGTTAAAATCCGGGTTTTATCTTACGAAGATACATATTTGCCTTCACTGAGTTATTGATTGCATTATAAGCATCAGCCAATTCTTTATAGATATCATTGGATAACGAAACGTTATCAATTATATAATCCAATCCAGTTTCAAGAAGTTCTATAGCATCTTTATGCTTGCCTGTTTTGTTCAACACAAACCCTTGTGCGTAATAAAAATAGGGCTGTGAGGGATAGCTCTCCAAAGCTTCTGTAGAGAACTGTTCTAATTGTTTAATGTCATTGGCTACTATAAGGCCTTTTATCTTGGTAAGGTGCTCTTGTAACGGGTCAGATGTAGTACTTTCTGGTGTAGAAGAAGAAACCAATTGGGTTGGAGTTCCTTTTTGTTTACGACTTTCAATTGAATCATTAATTTTGGAAGCTAAACTTTCAGTAAAGGGTGAATTTTTTAAATCTTTTAAAATAATTTGGGCT
>QILY01000050.1 GCA_003232155.1 Maribacter sp. | reverse complement strand
ACAACCACATTCGAAAGCATATTTAAAAATCGTTTTGGCGTTCTAGGTAATGCACGCAAAGTCATTGAAAAACCACCATTTAAATATTTGATATAATGCCAATAACCACTGGGCATAAAGAGTGTATCACCATGTTTCATATCAGCTTGAATACCTTCGGCATATTGTAAGGCAGGGTATTTTTCAAAATCAGGATTATCCATATCAATAGATTCTAGATTATGAATGGAATAGGGTACCCGATACAAATATTTCGTTTGTTCAGGTGAAAAAAGCATTACACTTTTATGACCGTCAAAATGAAAGTGCATACAGTCGGGCAAATCTATATCGTAGTGCATAAATACCTTTGATTTTCCTCCTCCAAAGAACAAAGCAGGTAGTTTTTTGAAAAATTTTAGTCCAATATCAGGGTATTCAAAATCCTTTAGTAGCTCTGGCATTTTTTTTGACATCTCATAAAAAAAGATGCGTAGATCAGTAGGCTGTGTTTTTATAATTTCAATATAATCATAGAGTTTCATTTCCTTTTTAGGGGCATAGACACTCTCCTTATCTTTGGCAGGTTCATTATCGTATAATGGAACTATTTGTTCGCCAGCACGTTCTTGAATATAATCTAACCTCCATTTTTCATAGGCCGGCCATTCTTTGGTCAAACCTTCAATAAGCACAGGTTTTTGTGGTTTGTAATACTGCTGAATAAAATCAATTTTTGAGATATTTTTTACACGGGGCACGGGAGTGGTTTTAAATTGACTCATGACACATGTATGTTTTTGTTCTTAATTGTTTCAGTAGCTAAAATTTTATCCAATAAATATTCCCCTCCTAAAATTTCAGAGCAAGTAACTACCCCGCCAACCGTTACCCCTAGAATACCGTGCATATTTAAACCTTGGCCAGTAAAGTATAGGTTTTCAATCTTGGTGCGTGGTGATATGAAAGACCGTAAGGGTTGGTTCACATCTTTTATATAGCCGTACATTGAACCTCGGTTGCACCCAATATAATCACGATAAGACAAAGGTGTTGAGGTGTATACCGACTGAATGCATTTACGGATATTGGGAAATTTTTTTTCGAGTTCTTTCAAAAATATCTCGGTCTTTGCTTCTTTGAATTGTTGATAGGTTTGCCCGCGTTCATTTTTATGGGCTACGGTATTGAAAGTTTCTTCCCAAGGTTTTACTTCTTCATAACGCATGTAGGTAATTGCCGTGAGTTGGTCACCCCATTCGTTTTGATTTTTACGAGTGCCCATTGATACCATATAGGTTTCAGGCCAACTTTTTTGAGTGTACTTATGACCTGTCCAAACTTGATCGGGGTCTTTGAAATGATAATGATTTTTATTGAGATAGGGAAAAGTCTCTGGTTTCAGTACAATATGCATACTAAAGGCAGATATGGTACTTTCTAAATCTTGAATGCGGCTATTGTAAGATTTTCTAAAATGTTCCTCACCGACCATTTTTAAAGTAGTTTTGGGTTCAATGTTCGATATGAACAAATTGCCTTTAATTACATCACCGTTTTTAGTGGTAACGGAAGCAATTTTTTTATCTACACAATCAAAATCAATTACTTCTTGATGTTTATAGGCTTCGCCGCCATTTTCAATAAGTCTTCTGATAAGTAATTTGGTGATTTGACTACCACCATTGGCGCAACGATAGGCACTTTCAATATAAGAGTTGCATGAAAGCGCATGAACATATACGGGTGTTTTGTCTGGATCACCTGCATATAGCAGATTTGAACCTGCCAATACTGAACGTAGCTTTTTATTTTCTGTAATCGATTCAATATAATCTTTAGCGGTTTGCTGAAAAATATCAGGATCATTTTGATGGGGTTTCCCCATTTTTAGATTGTATAGGGGGAATTTATCACAAATTTCACGCAACTTTTTGCAATAGGAATGAATCGCTTTTTCTTCTTTAGGAAATTGAGCGATTAAACTTTTTGCGAAGTTATCATACCCTTGCGCATGCGGATATTCCGTTGCGTCATTATCAAAAGTTATAATGTCAAAACCATCATCGTTCAATTTCTTAAAATGAAGTCCGTCAAGAATACCTAAATATTCAAAATAGCGATATAGGTTTTGACCTTTTGAGAGTCCGCCTAAATAATGTACCCCTGTATCAAAAATAGTGCGTTCGCGAACGAAGGTTTGTAAATTGCCGCCGTATTGATTGTTCTTTTCTAAAATGCAAACACTTTTTCCTTCTCGTGCCATAATATTGGCAGCCACAAGACCGCCCATTCCACTACCAATGATTACTACGTCGTAGTATGCTTTCATCTTAGACTTAAGTTCGTTTTAGTGCTATAAAATTATCACCTTGATCATGTATACTAAAACCCTTTTTCAAAGCATATTGTAAAGCATTTGTTTTTCTGGATTTTAGAAGTATCAAGATAGTAATTTCATTTTTTACTTTATGTTCAAGTTGTTCTAGGTCGAATGCGTCAAGATTCAAAATAAGAACGTTTGCGTTATGTTCCAACGCTTCATTAGTTGTACTTAAAATTTGAATTTTACTATAGTTTTGTGTTCTGAAACTATTTTTCAAGATGTTTCTTGCTTCAGGATTATCAAGGTAGCTGTATATTTTTCGATCTATGAAATCACAGGCAAGAAGTATATCCAATTGCCCATAATCTTTTGAAAGATGTAGCACCCTGTCTTTTTGCCCTATCAAATTTATAATGGTCAAATACGTACTTTTATTGGTATTTAAGTCTTCTTTTACCGCTTTGTAAATAGCATCACCTTTGTAACGATATTCTTCTAAAATGATTTTCTGCCAATAGTGCCCAGCTTCAATTTGATTTCGTAACCTTCTGAATTCAATTCTGAAATAAGCTCCAATGCCTTTCGCGCGTTCGGTATAGGTTGTACCGTAATCTTGGTTGTCAGGAGTAATTCTTGGTAAGATATCTATAGTAATGCTTCCATCTCTGATAATAAAACTTCCTTTGGGCAATATTTCTGAATTACCATGAATGAGTATGGGAACAATATCTAATTGAAATTTTTCCGCCAGATAAAAAGCTCCTTTGTGAAAACGCTTTATTTTGTTACTTGTAGATCGTGTTCCTTCAGGAAAAGCAATTAGCGAAAAGCCTTGTTCTACTTTTTGTTTTAGATATTCTTCTCCGTTTTCAATACCACCAGAAACAGGGTAGGCACCGGCCAATTTTGCAGCACTTCCAAAAACAGGGGAGTTGTACACCCAATCGGCCACCAAAAATATAGTTTTTGAATATTGCATACCCATACACAGAATATCTAAAAAAGAAGTATGGTTGGCAATCATCATTGCAGGTTTTTCAAAAGTTTCGTTATGCGGATTTCTAATTTCTTTGGATAAAAACGGATTCGTATATAAAACAGATTTCATAAGGTTTGAAACCATTTTATGAAATGTAACATTTTGTTTTAAATGACTTTTAGGAGTAATTTTCATAAGCACCCAAGCATAGGTAGATACTATAAAACCACCTGCGCCAAAATAGAAAAAGGATAAGCAAGAATGAATAAAATACCGAAAATGTATAGGTCTTTTTTTGTTACTACCAATAAATAATCGAAATAATAAAGGCTGAATAGTGAAGGCCACAAATACTGCGGATAGAATTCCAATTAGTGAAACTACTGAAATGGTATAGAGTACCGGGTGTTTGGCAAAGACCAGTGCGCCTATGCCTAAAATAGTAGTAATTACTGAAAGGATAATTGATGTTCTGTGGGTTGCGAGAATTTTTTCTCCTGTTCGATGTTCAATTAATAGGCCATTGGTAATAAAGATGCAATAATCAATACCCACACCAAAAATGAAACTTGAGATGATGATGTTGAAAATATTGAATTCGATTTTTAATAAGCCCATTAAACCTATGGTCAATAGCCAAGTTAAAAATATGGGAATGCTTGTTACGAGAGTCAATGAAATACTTCGATAAAATGCCAGTAAGATGATAAGAACAACCAAAAGGGAGTAAATGATAAGGTTGTTAAAATCATTTTTAAGATTTCCGAGAAATGATTCGTTCACTTGTTGCCGGTTAATGAGCAAGGTTTGAGGCAAGTTGGAAAAACTCTCTTTGACGTTTTCGAAATTTTTATCATCTACTTTTATCAAAGAAGTAATTGTAGTAGAAACAGAATCAACAACAATAAAATCATCTACGGCAAAAGAAGAAATAACAGCTAAATCAGAAATCTCCAAAGGTTTGAAATCAGCTTCAAGAAGATTATAGAATTGTTGAAATGTATTCTCTTTAAAACCTAATGTATTTCCGCTTTCGATAAGGTTTTTTTTAGTGTTTCGGATTTTATCCGCATCCCAAAAAGAATTCCATTTCTTCAGCTTTTCCCTATACTTTTTATTAGATTGTACTATAGGGCTTATAGAGCTATAGCTTATAATTTTACCATTTTCTTTTAAGTATTTTAATTGATTGAAAAGCACATCATTGCGTTGTAAAGCAAATTCTCGATTTTTATCATAGGTTGAAAGATAGATGGATTTTGAACCAATATCAGTCAACTTTTCCAAGCGATCTCTAGCGGCAATCAAAGTTTCAGATTCGTAGTTCAGTTTAGTGATATCTTGATTGAAAATAACAGTACGATACGTAAATAGGCTAACTATAAGTAAGATGGCCAAAACGGCAATACTCCATTTGTTTTGATGGAGTTCATAAGCGGCGATTTGGTCCAACACCGTTTTGTTCTTTTTGATTTTCACCTTGTGCCGGTACACTTGTGGAATAAAAAGTAATGCAAAAACTGAAGCTCCTAGAACACTTGCTGCGGCGAAAATGCCCAAATCTTGTAATGCCTGTGATTCTAAAAACAATAAGCACAAAAAGGCCGATGCCGTAGTTAAACTGCTCATTAAGATAGATGGGGCAACTGCTGAGTAGAGGTTTTTTAACGAGTTTCCGTTTCTAATATGGGTTAAGATATGTAACGAATAGTCGAGTGTTATACCTAATAAAACAGAACCTATGCCTAAAGAAATGGCCGATATTTTAGTGCGCAGAACAAAGAGTAAAGCGATAGATAGCAGGCCGCCAAAAATTGTAGGTAAAAACAGAATTATAGGTATGGTCAGCTTTCGATAAAAAAGCACAAAAATGATAAGTAAAAGAGACATGGCTATGCCTACCGTATATTGAATATCATGTTTTATCTGCGCAGCATTGGCAGCTGCTACTAGAATTGTCCCATAATATTCCCCTCTGATTTTTTCGTTATATACTGTATTTAATTCTTCCTGTAGTTTGTATAGGTCAGCGGCAAGGGCTGTATTTTTATCGGCATCACTTGAACCAAAAGTTGGTGTCAGAAATAATAGGATATTTTCCTCTTTTTTGTCAAGAAGGAATCCGTTTTTGAGTTTAAAATCGTCACCAACGCCCAGTTGCCGTAATTTTTTAAGGGCAATAAATGATAAACCTAATGGATCTTTGAGAATTGTCTTTTTTGCCAAAATACCCGATGGTGAAATAAGGGTACGGTAGTTTTGCTCGCTTTGTCTGGTAATACTGTCTTTTCTTAATTTATGGGCAATGATTTCATAATCAGTATTTTCTAAAAAGAGCGGTAAATTCCCATATACCAAATTCAAAGTATTTGGCAAATCTTCATCATTTAGTTTCCCCTGAATATTTTTGATATAGTGAGCACTATTTTTTTGAATACTGTCTACGAAATTTGAGGCATATTGGGTAAGATCATCAATTGAACCTTCTTCACTTCGTTGAATATTAACAATAATCTTATCGGTAAAAGCGATTGATTTTAAGGCTTTTTGAATTTTTATGGACTCTTCATTGGCAGGAATGAGTGCTGTAATATCATCATCAAATTGTATCCGTGAGGCTATTCCGCCTAGGGTTACTACAAACAGTAATAACGCAACCAAGCTTATCCATTTCTTTTTTTGAATGGATAGATATGTCTTATAAAAGAAATCACCCATTGTTTATGGCTATTTTTTTTCTATCGAAAAGCTTGAGAATAAGATATCCTGAAAATCCAAAAATTATGGCCCCTAGAATCGAAAGGGTAATACTACCAATAATATAGGTTTTCAGATGGGTGAAAAACCCGAGGTTAACCACCATATCATCAAAAGTAAAATGAAGCTCTTCTCCGGTAATAAATGCCCCTGCTATAAGGCTCGCATATAATACGAACGGAATAAAGGGTGCCAAGCTAATATTTGAAAAGGCAAAGGCAATGGCACCATTTAACCGTAGTATTACTGCCAAAAACAATACAATTAAAGTATGAAAACCCCATAATGGACAAAGACCAATAAATATACCCAAAGCAATGGAAAACCCCTTTTTTCTAGGAGAATCACTACTGTGCAAAAGGTCTTCTTTTACGAATCTTCGAAATCCTTTTTTTCGATATTTTCGGTACAGGTCGCGTGGTTTTATATAGAAAAGTGCAACCAGAACAAACCATGTATTTAATACGCTTATTCTAGCAAAATCAGATACTGTTCTGAAATGTGATATGCGTTCTTCTTCGTCATAGACAATCTTTACTGGCAGGTTTTTGACCAACGTACCGTTCCAAGCAGCTTTTACAATGACCTCTATTTCAAACTCAAATTTTGGTGTAAACAGCTTTAATTTCTCAATTTCCTTTAGAGGGTATAATCTGTATCCACATTGGGTGTCTTGAAGTTTAATGCCCGTTTCAAACCAAAACCAAAAGTTTGAAAATTTGTTACCAAAACTACTTTTGCCAGGCACATCAGATTGAGTCATATTGCGCGCACCAATATAAAGTACGTTTTTGGTCGTTTCATTCTGAAGCGCTTCAAGAAAAA
>QILY01000047.1 GCA_003232155.1 Maribacter sp. | reverse complement strand
CGAACTAAAGAAGATTTCTTAAACGGACAATTATTACTGATCGACAAACCTCTAGGCTGGTCATCTTTTCAAGCGGTGAACAAACTCAAATGGGCCATTCGCAAGAAATTCGAGCTTAAGAAAATAAAAATTGGCCATGCAGGCACTCTAGACCCTCTTGCTACAGGCTTATTACTTATTTGCACAGGCAAATTCACAAAGACCATTAATGACCTTCAAGGTCAGATCAAAGAATATACGGGCACCATAACTTTAGGCAGCACAACGGCTTCTTACGATTTAGAAACCGAGGTAGACCAAACCTATCCGATAGAACACATATCCAAAGAAAAAATTATTGAAACTACTTCTCGGTTTATAGGAAATATCGAGCAGGTTCCTCCTGTTTTTTCGGCCTTAAAAAAAGATGGAAAACGCTTATATGAATATGCCCGTGAAGGAAAAGAAGTAGAAATCAAAAAAAGACAGATTACCATTTCAGAATTTGAAATTACAGCTGTGAATATGCCAAAAATAGGATTTAGAGTAGTATGTAGCAAAGGGACTTATATAAGGTCTCTAGCACATGATTTTGGAAAAGCACTCAATTCAGGCGCACATTTATCTGAGCTCAGAAGAACCAAAATAGGCAGCTACAACGTAAATATGGCCATTGATCCCATCATTTTTGCAGAAAATTTGCTCGAAAAGACAGAAGACTCTTAATAACTAGTGTTAAGTCAAGTGTGAGACTTTGTATAAGTCACAGTTATTTTTAATGGGAAAAAGTAATAATAGCCGTAGCTACTTGCGTCTTTTTATCGTGAGTAAAAACAAAAAAGAACAAGACTTGGTGCGAAGTTCCATAATTGACTTGACACTAGAGCTTTTAACTATAAGTTAAGCGGATAAATAAAATAATTTTATGAAATTGGGGTTATAGCACTATGAATCTGAATCGCAAACAGTTATCATTTTTAATTACTTTTTTCTCTATGGCCATTATGGTGTTGGGTCTATACAACATTCATCTGGGCGAAGTAGGAAGCAAAGAAGATGAATATATTGTAGAAATGATGCTAGCAGAAGAGGACATCGAAGCCCTTTTAAAAGAAAAGGAGGCTTTGGAAGAAATGGCAAAAGCCGACCCTATAAAAAGCCATATGGCCTTTAATGAAACTGCAAAACCCAGTTATGGCGAACCAGAGCCTTTACAGACCTTAGAAGAATTAATGGCAGAGAATGCTGCCGCAAGTGATGGGGAGACCAGTGACGAATTAATTGACGGTGAATATGCCGAACGGGTAAAGGAATTAGCAAAAAAACGTAAGGAAGCCCAACAAAAATTAGGTGAAAAAGAAGCTCAGAAAAAAGAGTTCACAAATAATCTAGCAGCAAGAAAAACATCAGTTTCATATTCTTTAATTGATCGTAACAATTACAAACTCCCTCCCCCAATATATACTTGTATCGAAGGTGGTAAGGTTGTTATAAATATTAAAGTTGATGCTATTGGCAATGTTATCGAAGCTGATTTGAATGAAAAAAGCTCTGGCACAGCTAATGGTTGTTTGGTAGAAAATGCCATTACTTATGCTCTAAAAGCCAAATTCAATGCTTCAAATAAGGCATTACAAAAAGGAACGATTACCTATTTGTTCCAACAAAAAGCACGCTAGTGTTAACCCATAAGTGCCAATAAATCTTCTAAAACACTCTGCCCTTTATCCTTATTATACCAAATTTGCAGGTCCTGTTTAAACTCTGCAGTAAGCTGACCGTGCTCGGCCTTATAATCTTCTACTAGTTGTGTAGCATTTGTTGACCTTGGGCCCCAACTTCCTATAGGTTCATGGGTTTTGTCATCTATAGCGATTAGTTTCGGAATTGACATTCCGCCATTGGTCAAAAATCGATTCATTAATTCTACATTCTCATCACGAAGTATAATCTGCAACGAAATATTAGGGTTCAATTCCGCAATCTTATGCATTACAGGCAAAGCAGGAGAAGCATCACCACACCAACTTTCGGTAAGTACTGCCCAAGTAGTTTTTGTTTTAATAGCAGCAATTTTCCCTAATACCTCATCATTGAATTTCAAGGTCTTGTCCCATCGTTTCATTCGACGGTCATTTAACAGCGTAAAATTAATCAAGGTTTCCGTTTGTTCCGGGCCAGTTGATTTTCCTTCTTCCGCCAATTGAGCCACCAAAGTACGGTAGCTAGTATATGAAATTGCTGTTGGCAAACTTACCTGTATCACTTCTTTTGTTGTTTTC
Organism: Maribacter sp.; assembly: GCA_003232155.1. GTDB lineage: Bacteria > Bacteroidota > Bacteroidia > Flavobacteriales > Flavobacteriaceae > Maribacter_C. The sequence continues at coordinate 5,393 of QILY01000047.1, read as the reverse complement.
GCCATAACTTCCATACCCTATCACTTTAAAGTGCCTTTTTAGTAGGTTCGATTATTAAAAGCTTACAAGTTTTCAGGGTTTACTGCTAGACTATTGAATAACTTTGCCTTTGCAGCATAGTATTTGTTTTGAACCAAGTTTTGTTTCAATACCGCATCTATCAATTTACTTTCTCGAGAATTGATTAAAAACAAGGAGCTTTCTCCAAAACTGAATTTCCGTTCTTCTGCTGAAAGCATAGTCTTATAATTTGAAACGATATTATTTATTAATGTGTTTTGTGTTTCAAAAGACTCCAATTCGTTGTAGATAGCAAATACCCTGTTCCGTATTTGAACTTGTGCATTGTCAAACTCAAACTCCGCATCTTTTAATTTAAATTTAGCCAACTTTAAATCTCCTCTTTCCTTACGAAAGAATAAGGGTAGCTGAAGTGTGAGTCCGCCCTTGTATTCGTTCGTGACAAATGAGTTTATAGACTCAGGGGTCTCAGTCAAAAAATTATACTCTAGATCTATTGTAGGTAATAGTTTATTCATTTTTAAACGCTTATCTACACGCAGGCCATCAATCTTATACCCTAATGATTTAATCTTAGGGTGATTATCTACTGTAAAACTATTCAAAGGTTTTCCCAATATTTCAAGGGTTATATCTATATCTGCAGCAATGTCATTGTTCGGAATAACATTGGGTTGAATTTCTAAAGGAATATTATCGTTAAGCCAAATAAAATTGGATAATTCTAGTGAGCGATTACGAAACCTGACCCGCGCCCGCTCTAATTCCAGAGCCCTATTCTGGACTGCTATTTTAGCTTCTACGGTATCTATGGCTGCCTTGTCCCCTGCCAAAGCACTCTTTTTAATACCTTCAAAACGAATTTGTGCATTATCTAAAAACTTTGAAAAAACTTTGCTATTTCTATAAGCCTGTAACCAATTAAAATAGGTCAAAGAAGCATCGAACAGAATCTGATTTACCAATAAATCTCTATCGGCCTTAGTCTGTTCCCTAAAAAATTTGGCTTTTTTCAAAGTAGCCATTCGCTCGTTTATCCAAGAGCCACGCCCAAGGGAAACAGATACTCCCGCGCTATACAAACCATCTGTTGGTACCGATTCTGATGGATTTATAAAATCGCCATCATTTTGTTCAAAATTCCCTTTCAGTTCTATCCCGTACCATGTAGGAATCTTAAACGTAGCATTAAGCCTATCCCAATATTCAATGCCTTTAAACTCCTTTCGGTCATAGTCCACCTCTATTTTTGGGTCAAAAGCACCTCGTGATTTCATAAGGTTAGCTTGTCCTATACCTATGGTCAGCTCTCCCTGCTTTGCAATAGGGTGGTATTTTTTAACATACCCTAAATATTCATTGAAATTAAGTATCACTGAGTCTTGTACTTGAGCATGAACCGCAAAAGCAACCCAGATAAATAAAAAAATAATATAATTTCGCATCATTATTTCTTTACCGGTTTAGCTTGAGCGGTAGTTGGCTGATAATAATTTGGAGGAAAGCCATTGAGTTGTCTCCATAATTCATACCAAATAGGCACATCTTCCAACAACGCAAAGGTTTTTGCCCCTGACCCTACACGAATATCCTTTGGCCATGCATGATCTTCTTTATCTGGCACCAATAAGACCCTATATTTTCCATTATCGCTTATAAATGTCTCTACCGCAACCACATTACCGCCATAAGTACCATAGGATAAATTTGGCCAACCACTAAAAACAATAGCGGGCCAACCATCAAACTGTATCCTTACTTTTTCCCCTATGTGGAGGAGTGGAAGATCTATGGGCTCTACAAAAGTCTCCACTGCCATATCATAATCCGCCGGCATAATACCTACTATACGATCACCTTCTTTAAAGGTCTCACCAATACCTGCTTGTATAGCTTTATTAATAAAGCCGTTTTGAGGGGCTTTGATATAGTAAAGATCGTTCCTCATCTCATAATTGGTATATGCGTTCTCTAATTTGGTTACCTGAGCTTCAGAATCGAACTGATTGGATTGTGCCGTAAACATATCGCTCTGTGCCTTAGAAATCTTATCTGTATACTGCGCCTTTACCCTATTGATCTCAACTTCAGCATTTATAACCTCATTCTTGGTCGCCAATAATTTATTTTCTTGAGATATTAATTTTGCTTGGGTTTCTTGAAGTTTCAATCGTTTTTCCTCCACATCTGTCACTGCCTTTAAACCTTCACTTTCCAATTGTTCAGTACGGTCAAATTGACGCTGCGCAATTTTAATATTGGTTTTAGCCGCTTCTAAATCTATACTATCGCTCTGTACCTTTAATCTAGACTGTAATAGTTTGTTTTTGGTCTGCTGTAGTTTTAATCCCCTTTCATTCGCCAAAGCATTAATTTGATTGTTCAGAGCTTTTACCTTTCCCTCATAAGAAGTTACAGATGCTTCTTTCGCTTTAATTTGTTGCCCAGTTCTTTCTACCAGTTTCGGGTCAAAATACTCGTTCTTGATTTCTGAAATAAATAATATAGTATCTCCCTTTTTTACATAATCACCTTCTTGCACAAACCATTTTTCTATACGGCCCGGTATTGGGGATTGAATGGTCTGCGGCCGCTGACCTGGCTTTAAGGTCGTGAGATAACCATTACCATTAATGTTCTGGGTCCATGGAAGAAACAACACCATAAAACCTACTAAAAAAAAAGCCAGTAAAAAACGGTTAAAGTGCTTGTAATGCCTTTGATGAAATACCTTTTGAGCGGATGAAAAATGCTCCAAAGTAACTTTCGTATTTAACTTGTTATTTGATATATTCAGCATTTCGCGTTACTTTTCATTGATAATTTTACCATTCTCCATTGTAATTATCCTAGTACAATGGTTTGCCCATCTTGCATTTTCACTTACAACCAGTAATGCCCAATCATTGGCCCGGTCACTTAAGAAGTCCATAATCTCTATAGCCTCTTCCTCTCTAAACTGATCCAGAGGGTCTTTCAAAATGAGCAACTTTGGCTTTCTTACAATACTCCTTGCCAATACTATTTTCTTAGAAATTGTATAGGGGATCTGTTTTCCTTCAGGATATAAAATGGTCTGCAAACCTTGAGGCTGTTCCTTAACAAACTGACTAAGGCCAATTTTTTCTATAGCCCAATAAATTTGATCTTGAGGAATATTTTTATCACCAAAAGTTATATTATTCAATAGTGTACCTTCAAAAGGGGACTCATCTGTTAACGATTGTCCCAAATGTGATCTGTAATAATTGAGATTAACCCCCTTTAAGGATGCATTATTAATATAGATCCCTCCAGTATTTGGCTCAAGAACTCCTGCAATAAGCCTTAGTAAGATAGACTTGCCCGAGCCAACATCCCCTTTAAGCAAAATGGTACTGTTTGGTGTAATCGTTAAGCTGACCTCATCTACAATTTTCTTATCGTTATCTGGAACATGGTAAGAGACATTATCCAATTCTATGGTAAAGCTTTCATTTTCAGAGAAAGGCTTTACACCTTCTTGTAGCTCCAGTTCTTTGTCCACAACTTGCCCTAACTTTTCCAAAGAGGTCAATAAATCATAAAATGTCTCTAGACCCATTATCAATTTTTCTACAGAACCAATGACCAAAAGAATAATGATTTCAGCGGCAACAAACTGACCTATATTCATTTCTTGGTTCAGCACTAATAAGCCTCCTATAAGCAAAAGTCCAGCAGTAACCAGAACCTTAAAACCTATCATTTGAATAAACTGAATCACCAAAATTCTAAAATGACTTTCTCTAGCTTTTAGGTACTCGGTTACCAAGATGTCATTCTTTTCCATGGCATGAGAAGTCTTTCCTGATAGTTTAAAACTGACAATAGACCTTGCCACCTCTTGAAGCCAATGCGCAACTTTATACTTTGTCTTAGACTCGTTCAAACTAGTATCCAATCCTTTTTGTGCAGTAAATTTGAACACTATATAAATTAATACAAGTAAGAGTATACCATATATAATGAAAAATGGATGGTAGAAAGACAGTAATAACAGTCCAAATATAATCTGGAGCAATGCTGCCGGAAAATCTATTAAAATCTTGGAAAGTCCCTTTTGTACAGTAAGAGTATCAAAGAAACGATTGGCCAGCTCTGGCGGATAATAATTATGCAACTCGCTCATTTTTATTTTTGGAAACCTGTATGCAAATTCAAAAGACGATCTGGTAAATATTTTCTGCTGTACGTTTTCTATAATACGTATTTGCATTAATTGAAGTACGCCCACAAATGCTACCCCAAGGGTAACCAATACCACCAAAACAATCCAAGAAGTACTAATTTGTGTTCCTTGTATCAGATTTATAATTGCTTGTATGCCCAAAGGCAGGGAAAGGTTCACGATACCGGCAAATATGGCATAGTAAAAAACCTGAAATACATCTCTTTTGTCAAGACGCAGCAAGCCTATAAGCCGCTGCCAAGCGGTTAGAATATTTTTAGCCATGCTTATATTATCCTTTTAAAGATGTAAATACTAAATGAAGAAAGTATTGTGTGGCCTCACCATCTTGATGACAATCAGTCAAAGAAATAAAATGATCTCGAAGAAAATACTGATGTAATGACCCTTCTAATATAGTACTGGCAAGACTTGACGGGTATTTGTAATCTACATCTACAAACGAGATCATTTCACTAATACGGTTTATGAGCCTTTTATATATTACAAAATACCCTTCTTTGTTTTCGGCATCCACTTCTTTGGTCAAGTAAGATTTAGAGTATTCGTTTATAATTGTTTTGTTTAAAATAACTTCATTAATATGAGAAAATGAAGAATCTTGAGCGATTGCTTTTGTTACAATTTCAATAGCTTTTGTTAATTTTTCTTTGGGGTTTGTTATACTATTTGTAGCGAAAACTAATTTATACTCTAACCAACCCCAATACCATGAGGTAAGATACAAAAGCAACTTATGTTTGTTCTCAAAATATCTGTAGACAGAACTCTCATTAGAGCCTATTTTGATTCCCAGTTTTTTAAAGGTGAAACTTTCGAAGCCCATATCATATATCATAAGTATACTCTCTTCTATAATCCTTTTTCCTAAATCAGAAGATTCTGGGTCTTTTACATATATTTTTTCGTTGATTGCAATTTTAACGGATTGTAATAGGCGTTCCATATACTTAATTTTAAAAATGCAAATATAATAGCAATACTATCATATATTAATAGTTTAACTTATAATTAACGATAGCAATACATGTATACTTAAAAGCGATTCTTATTTTTGAGTAATTTTTAAGTTTAGTCATGCATTCTTTTACACTGACCATGCTTGAACAGTTCTTCGCTAGGCAATCAATTCAAGGGAAACATGGTCGGTGTTTTAGATTAA
>QILY01000199.1 GCA_003232155.1 Maribacter sp. | reverse complement strand
ATGGTAGCTTTAGTTTTCAGACCGAATTAGAGAGTCCTGAAATTTTTTATCTATATCTAGATAAAAAAGATAATAATGATATCAATGATCGTATCACTTTTTTTGGGGAACCCGGAGTGATTACTATTAACACTTCATGGAATACATTTGATAGTAATGTGAAAATTATGGGCTCTGAAACACATACAAAATTAGAGGAGTTCCAAAAATATATGTCAAATTTTAATAAAAGAAATTTTGAGCTACTACTACAAAGCACAAATTCTGAAATACCATTAGATTCATTACAGTTAGATTCGCTGCAACACCTAAGTGATAAAAATACACAGCGAGCTTATCTTTTTGCAATCAATTATGCCATTAACAACAAAAATTCTTACATAGCACCTTATATTGCGGTCAATGAAATACCAAATACCAATATAAAATATCTAGACTCCATAAACAATTCGCTCACGCCAGAAGTGGCCGACTCAAAATATGGCAAAAGGTTAAAAGAGCTAATAGCAGAAATTAAAAATTAAGTATAAAAAAATGCCCTTGAAATTTCAAGGGCATTTTTTTATGGGATGAGTTTGAATTACTAAGAACTCAAGACGAGTTCTAACTGAGTTTATTAAGTTTTTCAATCAAAGCTGCACCTTTTTTCTCTAATTCTTCACGAACACCCTTCAAGTGAGCAGGTCTGTTTTCAACACCTCTTTGATTCACTTTTGCAATCAAATCGTCAAAAGTTTGAATAGCGCCATCAATAATTTTAGCGCCTTCTTTTGAATCTGATTTGTTATTGGCCGCATCAACCACATATACCGCTTCTATGATGTCACCTAAAACATAATTAATATCTTTCTTTAAATCTCTAATATTTGCCATTTATACTATTTTTTTTTGCAAAAATAGGGTTTTTCAATTCCCCACTTCATAGTAGTTATAAAAAAATTAGTTATATCGTTACTTCTAAAATTTTAGCACCAATTGTTTTAAGGTTAATAAATGTAGAATTAGCGGGCACAAGAACTGTTTCTCCTTTTTGAATAGTAGTAGTTCCATACTCATTTTCTACAGCAATCGAACCACCAACACACATATAGATAGTAAACGAGTCTCTTTGCGATACATCTTGTTCCAAATCTTTTGTTAGATGGATATAGTTTGTATTAAAATATGGACATGCGACCATAACATTTACAGCATTCGTAGTATCAGGATAATTTACCTTAAAATCATCTTTTTTAGTATAATCAATAGCATCTAAGGCCATTTCAGCATGCAATTCTCTTAGGTTTCCATTTTTATCTTTCCTTTTAAAATCAAAAACCCGGTAAGTCACATCAGAGGTTTGCTGAATCTCCGCCAATAATACACCAGCACCAATGGCATGTATTTTTCCTGTGTTTATAAAAAAAGTGTCTCCTTCTTTTACTGATTCGTAGTTCAGTAAATTTAAAAGAGTATCATTTTCTAAACTATCTGAATATTCTTCTTTGGTTACATCTTTGTTAAAACCAACAATTAAATTGGCATTATCATCAGCATCCATAACATACCACATTTCAGTTTTTCCGAAGGAATCATGCCGTTCTTTGGCCAATGCGTCATTAGGATGCAATTGAATAGATAAATCTTGTTTCGCATCAATAAACTTAATAAGAATAGGAAAATCTCTACCAAAACGTTCTACAACACTTTCACCTAAAAGAGCCTGAGGGTTTTTAGCTATCAATTCCTGTAAAGAGGTACCTGAAAATTTACCATTAGCAACTATTGAAACAGCTCCTTTTACTGTGGAAAGTTCCCAACTTTCTCCTGTAATATCACTTTCAATGGATTTACCTAAAATACCTTTTAGTTTAGTTCCTCCCCAAAGGCGTTCTTTTAAAATAGGATGAAATTTTAATGGATACATTTTAGGGGTTAGGGGTTAGGGGTTAGGAAATAATACATTTCTGAACTTATAAATCTATAAACGTTTTATAAACTGGCACTTGAACTTGACACTATTAATTTCCTGAATAGCTTACAAAGTTTCTTGGGGTCTCATATAGTATAACTTCGAGTTCTTTTTCTTTATCAATATGGGGGCGTAATTTATTCCAAATAACTACGGCAATATTTTCAGCCGTTGGGTTTAATTCTTTAAACTCTGATACCTCTAGATTTAGGTTTTTGTGATCAAAAGCGTTTTCGATTTCACTTTTTATTAAGTCTTTTAAAATTTTCATGTCTATTACAAAACCGGTCTCTTGGTCTATTTCTCCGCGAACACTGACAATAAGTTCATAATTATGGCCATGAAAGTTAGGGTTGTTACATTTTCCGAAAACAGCATCGTTTTTTTCAAAACTCCAATCAGGTCTATACAAACGATGTGCAGCATTGAAATGGGCTTTTCTACTAACTTTTACCTTCATTATTATGAGTTATTTTCAATTAAGTGATCATAAAATTTTTCAAAAATAATTTTGAACCAAGCTGTATAGTTATCTGGGTGTTCTAAAATATCGTTCTTAATATCTTGAGGTTTCATCCATTTCCAATCTACAACTTCTTCAACATTGATATTAGGTTCTTCATCATAACTGCCCATCATCACATGGTCAAGTTCATGTTCAGTAAGTCCGTTATCAAAAGATGCTTTGTAAATAAAAGAAAATAGGTCATTCAATTCAGTAACAAAACCCATCTCTTCTTGTAAACGCCTTTTTCCTGCTTGAATATTAGTTTCACCCACACGTTGGTGACTACAACAAGTATTTGTCCACAAAAGTGGGGAATGGTATTTATGGGCGGCTCGCTGTTGTAGCATAATCTCACCTTTGTTGTTCATTACAAAAACCGAAAACGCACGGTGCAAAACTGCTTTTTTATGAGCTTCCATCTTAGGCATAGTGCCTATCTGGTTATTATCTTGGTCAACCAAGATTACATTCTCTTCTTTCAAATTTTCAATCTTTAATTCATAGCAATGCACAATTATAAAATCACGACTTCATACTGGCACAAAAGCCAATATTTTCGATTCCAAACAAAAAAATTAAACGAGTTCATTAACAAAAATAAGACCTTTACCCCATTTACAATACGACATTATATAAAAATTAGGGGAATGGTATTTAATTAAACTGCTCTACCGTTACTTGAACAGAAGGTATTTAGAAGAATCTAGGCGATTTTAGATTGCCTTTTGAAGAAATAAAATCATAGCGAAGAATAACCTCAAAAGAACCATCATTGAAGGCTACACTGCCTAATTCAGTAATTTCTCTGTCATAGGCCATCCCTAAAAAAAATCCGTCGGAGATATTAAAACCAACCAAAGCACTTACGGCGGCATCCCATCTATAAGCAGCACCTAAAATAAATTTATCGTTCAACATGAAATTTGCAGAAACATCTACTTGCAACGGTGCCCCTTGAACTAATTTACTCAATAAGGTAGGTTTAAATTTTAAGTTTGGATTCAAATCCCAAACATAACCTGTAATCAAATAAAAGTTCATTTGTTCTCTTGCCGTTGATATCGAAGATTCCTCAAAGTGAGAAACCTCTAAAAACCTAGGAACCGATAAGCCTGCATAAAATTTATTGGTATGATAATAAACTCCTGCTCCAAAATTTGGGGAGAACCTATTATCAATATCTTGTGCTAAGGTTACATCAGGTGCAAATTGATTCAACTCTGAAAATCGTATATCCAATAAATTTGCTCCTGCCTTAAGACCAAAGCTGAGCCTACCTTCAGTAGACGTGTAAATAGTATACGAAAAGTCAATATCAAAGTTGGTTTCTGAAGTAGGACCTATATCATCTTTTACAACTGAGAAACCCAAGCCTACTCCCCTATAACCTATAGGTGAGTGAACATTTAAAGTTTGTGTTGTTGGCGCACCATCTAAACCAAGCCATTGAGACCTATGTAGAGCAGCAACACTAAGGTGACCTCTTGACCCAGCATAACCTGGGTTTACACTAACTGTATTGTACATATACTGTGTATATTGAGCATCTTGCTGACCATATAAAGTACACGCAGACAACATCACAAAAAAGAGAACATTAGCAAGTACTTGCTTGGTTAAATGTATATGTTGTTTTATAAATGACATTTATAATTTATCTGTTTAAATACAGGTAACCTGACTGTGATCTCACAGTACCCGTTGCATTTTGGTAATCTAGAATATAGAAATACGTTCCTACAGGCAGTTTACGATCTTGACTTATGGTTGCCCTTCCATTTGAAGTACCATCAAAAACGTTTCCTTCTGTATTATATGCGTTAGTAGTAAACACTAAAACGCCCCATCTATTGTATATTTTTATAGTATTTTCAGGAAAATTCTCTAACCCACTTATGGTAAGTACATCGTGTACATTATCTCCGTTAGGTGTAATTACATTAAATACTTCGACTTCAACGTTAGCTATTTCTATATCACTATCTAAATAATTTGGAATTCCATCACTATCTGAATCGTCATTAGCATAATCACCATCACCGTTCAAATCTTCATCAATGGTCTCAATACCGTCATCATCATCATCGGTGTCCCTATAATCAGATTCATTATCATTATCTGTATTAGGTAGATTGTTTATTGGATCATCAATCTCATCATTTACATCAATATCAATTAATGTATCTCCTTCAAAGGCATCATCTAGACCATCATTATCACTATCTGATCCAATAAAGACTACTTCTGGTACACCATCATTATCAAAATCATGGGCCTCAATAGCATCAGGTACATTATCATTATCACTATCCTCATCTAAATAATCAGGTAGGCTATCGCCATCAGTATCTACAGGGAATAAACCAAGGACTCCCGGACCTTCATAGGCATCATCTAAACCATTCGCATTGGCATCAACACCACTTGGTGGAATATAATCTGCTGTTGTTTGTGCTTCTACATTATCAGGAATACCATCATTATCACTATCAATATCTAGATAATCGGCAATACCATCACCATCACTATCTGTAATATCAGTAGCTGGGTCATTATCATTATCCAAATTCAAGTCCTCAAAGCTGTCTAAAATACCATCATTATCCGTGTCAAGGTCAACTGCATCGGTAACTATAACTGTTACTATTGCTGTACTACAATTGCCCAAACTATCACAAATAGTATATGTAAATGTATCTGTTCCTACAAAGTCAACATTGGGCGTATAAAAAACATTATCATCTGATGGGTCATTGGGCGTACCATTGTCATTAATTACAATAGTTCCATTAGTAGGGTTGGTTGTAGTCAAGTTACCCGTAGTAGGTAAATCGTTGTCATTTGCTAAAATATCGATGATCACTGGAGTATTTCGTGTAGTTGTTACGGTATCATCTATAGCATCAACTATTGGAAGTACATCTATCGTAACCGTTGCCGTACTACAATCACCAAACGTATTACATACGGTATAATCAAAAGAATCAGAACCGTTATAATCAGGGTTTGGTGTATAAGTGACAATATCATCAGTAGGGTCATTTGGTGTACCGTTATCATCAATATTCACTGTTCCATTTGCAGGATTAGTGGTCATCAAAGTTCCTGTAGCAGGTAAATTAGAATCATTCGCATAGATATCTACGACAACTGCCACATCTTCATCTGTACTAATAGAATCATCTACCAAAATGGCCGCTTGAGCCATACATACAACCGTAAAATTAGGAAGGCTTGTTGAATTTCCTGCTTTTGTAACCGTTGCCGTATAGCGAACCACAGTCGAGGTAGCTGTCACTAAAGGGCGTAACGTATCTCCGGTTACAGCTGGCGACCAACTCACTGTTGCTGAAGCTAGTACACTTGCTGAAATATCTAAAGTCACTTCGTTATCAGGTGTGGTACAATCGGTCAAAATAAAATAACCTGTGGCATTAGAGCCACAAATAGTACCTGTATAAGTTGCAAAATAAACACCCGGCTGAGTTGCCTCATAAAAGAAATCCGTACCCAATACCGTAGCGGTATCAGATGCTTCAAACCATTGATAATTGTCTTCATTGCCACTATTGGGTGCCTGTAATAAAAATTGGGCATTAGATACCGTAATTCCCAACAATGTAAAAACAAAGCTGAGGAATATAATCTTATATGTATAGATTTTTTTCAAATCGATTTGGGGTCAGATTTTGCTTTAGATTATTTCACTACGAATACTACGTTGATTAATGAATTGAAATCTGCTGGAGTTCCAATAATATCGTACTCCATTATACCATTTGCATCAATTTCTACATTGTCAAAAACCGAGGTATCAAATAAAGTAACATAATAATAAAGTTCACCTGATGCATAATTAGGTATTGCTGCTGGAGCCTCGTCGCCTCCTCCAACATCACTTCTCACCATTGGAGTACCGAATTGAGCAATATATTGTGCGTGTAAATCTATAGTTTCATTAAAAATAGTTGTTCCTGAATATGCAGAAACATCTATCGCAATTGATGGTGGGTAGAACACTCTTGCCGCTTTTGATACTATAGGAGCTATCTCTTGAATGACATCTTGAACTGTTGTTTCGTCCGTTCCGTCACCATCAATGTCTATTGCAGTGGCTAGGTCTACTTCTGAATCGTTTTGGTCATCGGTACTGCCTGTTGCCAACTCCGCTAATACTCCTTCCACATCTGTTGCCGTGAAGTTTCCTGCTGTATCATCTACTGCTACTTCATCTGCATTTTGGTCATCTGTGTTATCTAAGAACGGTGTTAGGTTTACCGTCCCGCCATCTTCCAAGGTCAATATGTTTCCGGCGGCCAAACTTAAGGCCTGGTCATCCGTACTTCCCGTAGCCAACTCCGCCAATACTCCTTCCACGTCCGTTGCCGTAAAGTTGCCTGCTGTATCATCTACTGCTACTTCATCTGCATCTTGGTCATCGGTACTTCCTATTGCTAATTCAGCTAAAGCTCCTTCTACATCACCAG
>QILY01000040.1 GCA_003232155.1 Maribacter sp. | reverse complement strand
TCACGAAGAAAATTTGATTGTAAAGACACTTCATTTTCAGCTAGGTCATAACTTACCGTGAGCTCTTTATTTGGTTTTTCAAGGGTTTGTTGTATTAGCGTAAATTGTGCTATTGCATAAGTTACATCTTCTTCAATTTGCGTGTTTCTCTCTCTCTTGTCATAGCAAATTTCGGCTACATCATAACCCCCTATAAGACACTGGTATAATTCTATAACATGTCTGGTATGCTGCCCAATAGTGGCATTGGAAAGAATGTCACAAGGTTGCGTATACGAACGTTTGGGTAACTGAATGAGCACCTCTTTAAATTGTTCTATTGTCTGGATTGAAGTTAAAAACATAAATCTATTGTATTTTCAATTTTAAATGCTTTTCGTAAAGCAAAAAGATAAGGTATATGGAAAAGCCAAGGTACAAAACTCCTAAACTTAAATTAATGATCATACTGTATTGACCGTAGTTTTGAAAGATGTGGCTTCCAGCGAAAATAAATAAGAAAAGCCCTGCCAAAGAACCTATACCAACACTTGAAATATATGTAGTATATGACCGCTTTGTTTTATGAAGCGTTCTCTTGGCCATTAAAATGCGGTTCCAAGTCATCCAAAAAGGAATATGCATTGGGTTTAGAACACTCAATAATATTCCCAATACAAATGGTGATTCAATACCCGGAAAGATATTTATAGCGGTATTCAATTCTTCAACATTACTTGCAGTCATAAAACTATGTACTGCCATATATAAAAGTACAACTGCACCTATAGGAATTAAATAAAAAGAGAGTTTACCTTCAAAATTAATTTTTTCATTGCCGATTAAAGTAAATAATACAACTACCAACTCTACCAACACCACAGCTATTGAAAACCATATTGCATCATTTATAGTGGTAGAAGCAGCAATATTAAAAGCAGTAATATTGAGGGTGCCCAAAGGCAGTGTTCCCAAAAAACTTATGAGAAAACCATAAAAACCAACTTTTAAATACTTTACCACCTTATAGATTACTTTCAAAAGTTTGTGATTTATAATTTACAAACCCAATATTGCAACTAATATAGTCTCACAAAAAATAAAAACTAACATAAAAACAACAAACATATTGGGGAGTATTATAGTAACACAGAACTTGTCTTTAGTTCATGTGCTTAAAAACTATAATCAAAAAATTAATTTGCTATTTGTTTTTAATTTTCTCCCAATTTTTATCGGCCTTAGATTTTAATATGTCAGGTGATTCTTCCCTCCATGATTCTAAGGTATTATTTCCCCATGAATTATAGAACAGATATAGTTTACCGTTTCTTATCTCATAGGTTTTTGGATCTACAGTCACTTTTTTACCTGCCACCGCAACTGCATACGCACAGTAACCCCCATATTGCGGTATATATTTAATAGGTTCGGCATTGAATTTATCTAGGTTTTCTTGATTTGAAAATTTGTATCTCACGCCATCGTAAGTCGTTACATATTTTGCATTTCCTAATTGGGGCTTATCATTAAAATAGACCACAACATCATACCCGTTTACGGCATATCCTTTTTTAGTATTATAATCAATGGATTGCGCACTAGTGCTATGGGCTATGAAGAAAACCAGTAAAAGAATTATTCTATTCATACTATGAATCTTCGTCAAATTATATGTCAATAAGTTCCCTATAAAAATAATTTCTTTTCAGGTTTTAAGAAAACATCAGCAATTAAAAAAAAATTAAAGCAAAATAGCCTCGCCAAAAAAGACAAGGCTATTCGCCTAAAGTGACCGCGAAGGGATTCAAACCCCCAACCCTCAGAGCCGAAATCTGATGCGCTATTCAGTTGCGCCACGCGGCCATTATTTTTAGTGATCTTAATTTTTATGCCAATTTACTTTTTACAATTGTAGCTATAGTTTTACCATCAGCTTTGCCTGCTAGAGCTTTTGATACCATACCCATTACTTTACCCATATCTTTCATACCGGTAGCTCCTGTGGCCTCAATAGTTTCTACAACTACTTTCTCTATTCCCTCTTCTGATAATTGTTCTGGCAAAAATTGTTCTATAACTGCAATTTGCGCCAATTCTGGCTCAGCTAAATCATTTCTGCCTTGGTCAATAAATATGGCTGCACTGTCTTTACGCTGCTTTACCATCTTCTGTCATCTCTTCACTAGAACCTGTTTTGGTTTGCGCCAATAACAATGCTGATTTAATAGCCCGCAATGATTCTAAGGCAACTTTATCCTTAGCTTTCATTGCTACTTTCATTTGTTCCATCACTTGTTGTTGTAAGCCCATTTTCTAGTAGTTTTCGGATTGCGAAGATAAAAAATATACCCGAAAATAGCAGCTATTTTCGGGTTTAAACTTTGAGGGGAAACTATACGATCAATCTACATTATCGTGCAAGAAAGAATTATTCGAACGCAATTGAATTTCATCATTACTATCTTCGCTCAATGAAGTGTTCGAGAATTTACTTTCTTTTGGGCTCTCATTCAGATCAACCCCTTGTCGCTTATATGCCGGCTCTTTTTCAATTTCTTCAATATTATTGCTCGTACTGTTGTTAAACTTATAGTTGAAATCTTTTAGGCTTTTTCTTCGTTCATCAGCTCTTTGTTTTAACAACTCTTCTAAAGGAGTTTCCATGGGGTCAACTTCTTTTATAGCTGCCTTTGCTTCATCATTAACCGGTATCGTTTTTCTTTCAAACATCAGCTCATTTTCTATAATTTTAGGTTCAAACTCTTCAGCTTTTGATTTTGCACCCGTCAATTTGTTCTCCAACTCCATATAGTCATCCAAACTATACCTTGTTTCTCCTTCTTTATTATATTCTAAAACAGGAGTCACTTCTACATGGTCATTGATATCCTCATCTAAACTGAACGTAATAACATTTTCCTGATCCTCTTCTTCTTTTGATTGCGACAAAGGCATATCAAAACTCATTGCAAATTGATCTTCTTCAATCTTTTCAAGAGAAACTACTTCATGATCCACTACCTCAATATCATGCAATTTTGTTGGTGTATCTATAATAATAAAATCATCTTCAGAAATATTCTCGGCAACTACCTCCTCATAAAACACATTGAAGTTTTTGATATAATTTGTAGTAGGTATTAATTTTAAATCGTCTGAATCATCAACTAAATTGTCTTTTAGAATTAGCTCTTCAATTGCTTTTTTTTCATCAACCAATTGATGTGTGATATTCTTTGGTGTTAAATTATGCTCAGCTTTCTGTCCGTCTTCAAGGGTATGAATAATTTTTTTTGCCTCACTGTTTACTATATCATCCTGTTGATCTATATCAAAACCTGTAGCTATTACAGTTACTGCAATAGATTCTCCTATACTATCATCTTCACCAACACCCATGATGATATTAGCACCATGACCGGCCTCAGTTTGAATATGATCATTGATTTCCCCTATCTCATCAATTGTTATTTCTTCTGAACCAGAAACGATAAGCAACAACACATTTTTAGCACCAGATATTTTATTGTCATTCAATAATGGAGAATCCAAAGCTTTCATGATAGCCTCATTAGCACGGCCAGAACCCGTAGCAATAGAAGAGCCCATAATTGCAGTACCACTATTTGAAAGTACCGTTTTAGCATCACGTAAATCAATATTTTGAGTGTAGTGATGTGTAATGACTTCGGCTATACCACGTGCAGCTGTAGCTAAAACTTCATCAGCTTTAGAAAAGCCAGCTTTAAAACCTAAATTACCATATACCTCTCTAAGTTTATTATTATTGATAACAATTAAAGAATCAACATTGGCACGTAACTTTTCGATACCCAACTGAGCTTGTTGGCAACGCATTTTTCCTTCAAATTGAAAAGGCATGGTAACAATACCCACAGTAAGTATGCCCATTTCTTTTGCCTGCTTTGCAATAACAGGAGCAGCACCAGTACCTGTTCCCCCGCCCATACCTGCAGTAATAAATACCATTTTAGTAGTAACATCTAACATTCTTTTAATGTCTTCAGCACTTTCTATAGCGGCCTGTTCTCCTACTTCTGGGTTAGCACCAGCTCCCAATCCTTCAGTAAGAGATATACCTAATTGAATTTTATTGGGCACAGAACTATTCGTAAGAGCCTGTGAATCTGTATTTAAGATTACAAAATCAACCCCGTTAATTCCTTGTTGAAACATGTGGTTAATGGCATTACTACCACCGCCACCTACTCCGATAACTTTTATTACATTGCTTTGATTTTTAGGTAAATCAAAGGCTATTCCTTCAAATTCTGTATTGCTGCCCATATGATATATATTACTGGTTTATGATATATTATTCACTTTGTATTTATACTCCTACCAAATGGAAATCCGAAATTTCTACTTGGTCTTTTCCTCCATACCTTCATTAAAATTTATCGCCGTAGCTCAGGCTATGCCGAAAAATTTTGCCTTGGTATGAAAAAAAAGCCCTGCCTTGATTCTCCCGAATTTCCATTTGGCACGAGTATATCTCTTATTCTACGTTATCTAAAAAATCTTTTAATTTTTCAGACCACTTGTCAAAAACTGATTTTCGGTCTTTTTTTGCTTTTGTAACTGTAGGCGCATCTCCGTCATGCTCTACATAAAGCAATTCCTTGTCTTCTACAGACATATGCTCATCTTCAGAAGCTGAATCGTCTTTATCTTTATTTTCTATAGCATTCATCAATAGACCTACTGCAGTAGCATATAATGGACTTGCAACCTCTTCATCAGAATCCCCAGCTAAATGCTCATTGGGATATCCTATTCGGGTATCCATTCCTGTGATATATTCAACCAATTGCTTTAAATGTTTTAATTGGCTACCACCGCCTGTTAATACAATACCTGCAATCAATTTCTTTTTTTGCTCTTCGTGCCCGTAATTTTTAATTTCTACATATACCTGCTCTACAATCTCAACTACTCTTGCATGTATAATTTTAGAAAGATTTTTAAGCGTAATCTCTTTAGGTTCTCTACCTCTTAAACCCGGAATAGAAACAATTTCATTGTCTTTGTTCTCGCCAGGCCAGGCTGAACCAAATCTTGTTTTTAGTTGCTCTGCCTGCTTTTCAATAATTGAACAACCTTCTTTAATATCTTCAGTGATTACCCCGCCACCAAAAGGAATTACAGCGGTATGGCGTATAATACCATCTTTGAAAATAGCCAGATCAGTAGTGCCACCACCTATATCGATCAAGGCTACACCTGCCTCTTTTTCTTCTTGACTCAATACAGCATCAGATGATGCTAGAGGTTCTAAAGTGATATTCCCTAAGTCCAATCCAGCACTTTTAATACATCTCCCTACATTTTTAATTGAGGAAACCTGACCTACTACCACATGAAAATTAGCCTCTAACCGTCCACCATACATACCTATAGGCTCTTTTATCTCTGCTTGCCCATCAACTTTATATTCTTGCGGCAAAACATGGATAATTTCTTCGCCGGGCAACATGACCAACTTGTATACTTGATTGCAAAGTTTGTCCAAATCATCTTCATTGATTACCTCTTCTGAATCAACACGGGTAATGTAATCGCTATGGTGCAGACTTCGTATATGCTGGCCAGCAATACCTACTACTACCGAACTTATTTTAAGACCTGAATTGACCTCGGCCTCTTCAATAGCTTGTTGAATAGATTTTATGGTTTGAGTAATATTGTTCACCACACCACGGTGAACCCCCAAACTTTTTGATTTACCAATACCTAGAACTTCAATTTTACCGTATTCATTCTCTTTACCGATTATGGCTACGATTTTTGTGGTTCCGATGTCTAGACCTACTGAATACTTATCCTGTTCCATATTAATTTATATTTTGGTGCACACTACCTGATTATTAAACTCTAAACTGACCATCTTATAATTTTCCAAGGTTTTATCCTTGTTGGCTTTGGTATAGAAAGCTTTGAAATTGTTGAATTTTTCATCAAGGTTATCAACCCCTCCTAAATTCACAACAAACTGTTCCATACGAAACTTTAACTGGTATTTATCTTCACTTTCAACATGAATTCCTATTACATTTTTACGAAGAAAATCATCATCGTTAATGTATTTCAAGATTTCATATACATCTTCTAAGCTTTTGCCTGTAATATTACCTGTAATTATAGGCACCCTGGCAGAATGACTTGTTGAAAACGGCATGCGTTTTCCTTCATCATCTAAATAAAACCTAGAATCCCCTTCTATACGTCCTATTGGTTTGCGTTGAACAATTTTAGTTGTAAGCTCACCATTTACAGTAAGATAAACTTGAGCACTTTTCACCATTTCATTCGTCTCGATGACTTTCTCTATCGTATTCAAAACTAATTTTTCTTTGGGTACATTTGTGAGACTTCCGTAATTTTGTATTAACAATTTATTAACCATAGCCTGCGTAATGTAAAGACTCTGATTTCCAACGAATTCTATCTTGATGCCATTTACTTTTTTAACATCATTCCTATGATTAGAAAACGCATAAAGACCTGCAACTACTAACAACAAGGCGATTATCTTAAAATAGTTCCAATTAATTTTCATATATAAGCTCTTTTGTGATTTTTGACACTTCCAACCCTATATCACCTGCTCCCATGGTAACTAATACTTCAGGGTTTTGTCTTTTTATCTCTTCGATCATATCGGATTTTTCAATTCTTTTTTTATTCGGATTTTTGATTTTTCCCAATAACCATTCAGAAGTAATTCCTGCAATGGGTTTTTCTCTTGCCGGATAAATATCCAACAAACAAATAGCATCGAATTTTGTTAAACTTGTAGCAAAATCATCGGCAAAATCTCGGGTTCTTGAAAACAAATGCGGTTGAAAAATTGCCAAAACTTTTTTATTCGGATGCATTTCTGAAATGGCATCATATACTGCATTTATCTCTGTAGGGTGATGTGCATAATCATCAATAAAAACAAAATCATCTTCTTTTATTTTATATGAAAACCTACGTTGCACACCTTTAAAAGATCCTAATGCTTTTGCAAGGTCTTCTGCCGGAAAACCTGAATACTCTGCCATTGCAAAAGCCACTAAGCCGTTCAATAAATTATGCCTTCCTGGCTTATGAAACTTAACCCCCAATAGGGTAGCATCGGGGGTTCCCAAATCAAAAATGTAGGTGCCATGTACTATTTTTAAATTTCGGATACAATAATCCGAATCATCATCAATACCATAGGTTATGCCTTCTAATGGCAATCCGTTACGGATAAATAATTTTCCGCCCGGTTTTAACCGACCAACAAAATCTTCAAATGATTTTCTAAGCGCTTCACTACTTCCATATATATCTAAATGATCAGCATCCATAGAAGTGATACATGCCACATTAGGAGACAGCTTTAAAAAAGAACGATCAAACTCATCAGCCTCGACCACTGAATATTCAGTGCCTTCAAGCAAGAAGTTACTATCAAAATCTTCTGAGATACCGCCTAAAAAAGCGATAAGTGGCGTACCTGTTTCTTTTAACAAATGTGCCAATATACTAGAGGTAGTGGTCTTACCATGCGTTCCTGCCACTGCGAAACAAAAAGTGTCTTTAGTTATCAGCCCCAAAACTTCAGAACGTTTCTTGATATCGAAACCATGCTTTACAAAATATTGATATTCTGAATGGGTATTGGGTACGGCAGGCGTATATACTACTAAGGTTGTTGCCACATCTAAAAAAGAATGTTCAATCGTATTAATATTATCTTCATAATGAATAGTAATACCTAATTCTACTAATTCTTGGGTAAGTGGCGTTTTGGTCATATCATACCCTGCCACATTCTTGTTCACAAACATAAAATAACGTGCCAAAGCAGACATACCAATGCCTCCTATACCAATAAAATAAACGTTATGTATGTTTTTTAAGTTCATTGTAATAGTACTCTAATGCTATTCTTATGACGATTTTGTTTTTAACTATGTTCTTTCTGTTACGTTATGGCTTTTCAAACCCCCGTCTTCATTCCTTCGGAATAAACCCACCTTCCTTCATCTGAAGGGGAGGAGCCTCTCGAGGTGACAGAATTCATATTTTAATTTTCATTCAATAATTTCTCAATCTCATCAACAATATTTTTTGTTGCATTGGGCATGGCCAACTTTTTAATATTTACTGAAAGTTCAGACTGCTTTGCCTCTGAATTGTACATATCTAAAAAAACGTTTTCGAAGGTTTCGTCTAAATCTTTTTCTCTAACTAATAGTGCTGCATTCTCGGCAACCAAAGCCTGTGCATTTTTAGTCTGATGGTCTTCAGCTACTGTAGGTGATGGAATAAAAACTACTGCCTTGCCCACAATACAAAGTTCAGAAACCGAACCAGCACCTGCACGTGATATGATCGTATCAGCAGCTGTATAAGCATAGTCCATACGGTTCAAAAAACCGAATACCCTTACGCTATCAGAATCATATTTTTTATACTCTTCATAATACAGTTTACCACATTGCCATATCACTTGAATATCCAATGCTTTGAAAAAATCTAATTTTTCCTCAATTAATTGATTGATTCTTCTTGCTCCTAAACTTCCGCCCAATACCAATACTGTTTTAGTCTTAGGTTGAAACCTAAAGAACCCTATAGCACCATCTTTATCATCATTTCTTTCAACCAGATTACCACGAACAGGGTTTCCGGTTTTTACGATTATATCTGCTGGGAAAAACTTTTCCATACCATCATATGCAACACATATTTTTGCCACTTTATCTTTCAGCAATTTGTTTGTTATGCCCGCATACGAATTTTGTTCTTGCAATACACATGGAATACCTCTACCTGAAGCAATTTTTAAGAGCGGACCACTAGCAAAGCCCCCAGTACCAATTACGGCATCTGGTTTGAACTTTGATACTATTTTACCCGCTTTTATCAAACTACTTATCAATTTAAATGGAAACATGAGGTTTTTAAAAGTCAGTTTCCGTTGTATTCCTGTAATGTTCAGTCCTTCAATTTTGTATCCTGCCAAGGGTACTTTTTTCTATCTTGTGCGCCAACAAAAAGAAATTCGGCATCGGGATGCCTTTTTTTCAATTCGTTCGCTATAGCTATCGCCGGATAAATATGTCCGCCCGTACCACCTCCAGAAAGTATGAACCTATAATTGCCCACTCAATATTTCTAAAGGATTAGTATCATCAACCTTTGAGCTTGTACCGCTCAAAACATGGTCTTTATTACTTACACTCAATACTATACCAATCGCCAAACAGGTCATCCAACTTGATGTACCACCTATACTTATCAATGGTAAGGGCTGCCCCGTTACCGGGAACAACTCTACAGCTACGGCCATATTTATCAATGCTTGAAAAATAATGGGCAAACCAACACCTACCACCAATAACTTTCCAAAAATGCTATTACTACCATTGGCCACCACTACTATACGAAACAATAAAAAGAGGTAGAAAGCCATGATAGCAAAACCGCCAAATAAACCATACTCTTCAATAATAATGGCATAAATAAAATCAGATGAGCTTTGTGGCAAAAAATTCTTCTGAACACTTTTACCTGCTCCCTTACCTAAAATGCCACCAGAGGCAATAGCTATTTTTGCTTTTTCAATTTGATAATCTGCTTCAAAATCTCCACCATTTACAAAATTATCCCATCGGCTTTCCCAAGTATCTACCCTATTCTCAAACAAATCTGGAAAAGCTTTGGCAGTCAACACAAATATTGCCAAACAAAGTACTCCCGTACCTACTATTGCCAATAAATATTTAATGGGATATCCACCTAAAAAACATAACAATATTACCATTGAAAACAAGATAGCCGCCGTAGAGAAATTGGCTGGCAATATCAACATAATTACCAAAAATGCAGGAATCCATAAAGGCACAATACTCTCTTTAAAAGTGACTATCTTATCTTTAATTTTGGTCAAATAACGTGCTATATATATCATAAGCACTATAGCGGCTAAATTGGATGGCTGAAAGCCCAGACCAACAAATGGTAAACGAATCCACCTACTTGCATTGGTGCCACCAATAACGTTGCCCTGGGTCAAAGTATAGGCCAAAAGCAGTAAAACAACCGGCATTGCAATCAATGAAAGACCTTTAAAAAAATGTGTTGGTATTTTATGAACGCCGTAAATAATACCAAAGCCCAAAACTAATAAAAATGCATGCTTAAATAAGTGGCCAAAAGTTGAGCCCTCACCTACAACGTATACTAAATTACTGCTCGAACTGTATACTGGTAAAAATGAAAATAATGCCAAAAGTGCCACTACGGCCCAAATCGCTTTATCTCCTTTTATATTTTTAAGCAGTGATAACACAGATTATAAATTTTTAATGTTTTCTTTGAATTGATTTCCTCTATCCTCATAATTATCAAAAAGGTCAAAACTGGCACAGGCGGGCGATAATAAAACCACATCACCTCGTTGCGCTATTTTATATGCCACCTTGATTGCCTCTTCCATAGCGAAAGTCTCTACCATTAGGTCAACAACATTACCAAAGACTTCCTTGATTTTTGAATTATCAGTTCCTAAACAAATAATGGCTTTTACTTTTTCACGAACCAATGGCATTAATTCTCTATAATCGTTTCCTTTATCAACACCGCCAACAATCCACACGGTTGGCGCACTCATGCTATCAAGTGCGTAATATGTTGCATTTACATTGGTCGCCTTAGAATCATTTATATATTGTACATTGTTAATTTTAAGCACTTTCTCCAGTCTGTGCGGAGCGCCTTGAAAATTCATGATACTGTCACGAATGGTCTGTTTTCTAATACCAATCAATTTAGCCACCGTTGAGGCTGCCATGGTATTTTTAAGATTGTGTTTTCCTTCAAGTACTAGGGCGTCAGTCATTATTTCTATAGTGTTATTTTGTGTGTGTATTCTAATTTTATCATTCTTGAGATAGGCCCCTTCATCCAGTTCTTTATGGATTGAAAAAGGCAATAATTTTGATTGAACCGGGTTTTTTTTTAACCAATCGACAATAACTTCATCATCAGCATTATAAATCAGGTAATCATCATTGGTTTGATTTTTAGCTATTGAAAATTTAGAGGCAATATAGTTTTCAAACTTATGGTCATACCTGTCTAAATGATCGGGCGTAATATTGGTCAAAACCGCTATATGTGGTTTGAACGCTACAATACCATCTAATTGAAAACTGCTGATTTCCAAAACATAAAAATCAAAATCGCTATCAGCTACCATCTTCGCAAAACTGTCGCCAATATTGCCCGCCATGCCTACATTAAAATCACCTTTTTTTAGAATGTGGTTGATGAGCATAGTTGTGGTTGTCTTACCATTACTACCCGTAATTCCTATAATAACCGCATTTGTATATTTTGCTGCGAATTCAATTTCAGAAATTACCGAAACACCATTTTGGTTCAATGCAACAACTAAAGGAACCGTATCAGGTATTCCTGGGCTTTTCATCACTACATCGGCATTTAAAATTTTGCTTTCGGTATGCTGCCCTTCTTCCCAATCAATCTCAAAATGTTCAAGAACTTTTTTATATTTTTCTTTAATCTTTCCTTTATCGGACACAAAAACTTCATATCCTTTTTTTTTGCCCAAAATAGCAGTGCCCACACCACTTTCTCCACCACCAAGTACTACTAACCGCTTCATATTAGCGAACTTTTAAAGTCACTATGGTCACGATTGCGAGCACAATGCCCACAATCCAAAAACGAGTGACTATCTTACTTTCATGGTATCCTTTTTTCTGATAGTGATGATGCAAGGGCGCCATTAAAAAAATGCGCTCTGCCACTCCTGATTTTTTCTTTGTATACTTAAAATACCCTACTTGAAGTATCACTGAAATGGACTCCGCAAAGAAGATTCCGCACAGTATAGGTATCAATAATTCTTTTCTGATAATTATGGCTATTACCGCAATGACCCCCCCAATAGTAAGACTACCTGTATCCCCCATAAAAACTTGGGCCGGAAATGCATTATACCATAAAAACCCTACCAAGGCTCCTGCAAATGCGGTTATAAAAACCAACAGCTCACCTGACTTAGGAATAAACATTACATCAAGGTAATCTGACAAAAAATAATTACCCGAAACCAACGTAAATACACCTAAAGTGATAACAATGATTGCAGAAGTACCTGCCGCCAAACCATCAATACCATCTGTAAGGTTTGCACCATTTGAAACTCCTGCTATAATTATGATAATCAAAGGAATAAAAATCAGCCAAGTATATTCCTTAGCGCCGTCACCTGTCCAAGAAATAAAATCACTATAATCAAACTCATTGTTTTTGATAAAAGGCACTGTGGTCATGGTTGACTTTATTTCCTTTCCCTCAACTTCCTCAACTCTAAAATCTTCAGTAATTATAGTACTGCTATGTTCTCTCATAGTAACTTCAGGATGAAAGTATAGGGTAGCCCCTACAATCAAACCTAAAACTACTTGACCCAATATTTTAAAGCGACCCTTTAAACCTTGTTTGTCTTTCTTAAATACTTTGATATAATCATCAACAAACCCAATAATACCCATCCAAACCGTGGTTATTATTAATAGGATGATATATATATTATGCAATTTTGCAAAAAGCAATACCGGAATCAAAGTAGAAAGAATAATGATCACCCCCCCCATAGTAGGTGTGCCCGACTTTTGTTTTTGTCCCTCAAGGCCTAAATCACGAACGGTTTCCCCAATTTGCTTTTGCTTTAAAAAAAGAATAATGCGTTTACCATAGGTAGTGGCAATTACCAAAGAAAGCAATACAGCCATTGCTGCGCGAAAGCTTATAAACTGAAAAAGCCCCGCACCAGGTATCTG